>JANNNT010000103.1:0-27680 GCA_031398685.1 Rhodocyclaceae bacterium
GCCTGGAAGGCGCAAGGTTCGCGCATGTTCATCCAGGTCAATACGCAGGTGAAGGTCGAGGATCTGATCAAGGGCATGATCGTGCAGTCCGGCAACGACGCCTGCGTTGCGCTGTCCGAAGCCATCGCCGGCAGCGAGGACAACTTCGCGCAGATGATGAACCGCGAGGCACAACGCCTCGGCATGAAGGCGACCAGTTTCCGCAACTCGGCCGGCATGCCCGATCCAGAGCACTACACCACGGCGCGCGATCTGGCGACGCTCGCCGGCGCGCTGATCCGCGACTTTCCCGAGGACTACGCCAAGTACTACTCGCTCAAGGAATTCCGCTACAACAACATCACCCAGCCCAACCGCAACCGCCTGCTGTGGCTTGATCCGACGGTCGATGGCGTGAAGACCGGGCATACCGAAGCGGCCGGCTACTGCCTGATTTCCTCGTCCAAGCGCGGGCCGCGCCGCCTGTTGTCGGTCGTGCTCGGCACCAAGTCCGATGCGGTTCGTGCCCAGGAGTCGCTCAAACTGCTCAACTACGGCTTCCAGTTCTACGATGCCGTTCAGCTGTATGCCAAGAATCAAGCCGTTTCCAGCCTCAAGGTGTGGAAAGGCACGGAGAAGACGCTCAAGGCCGGCTTTACCCACGATTTCATTCTCGCCGTGCCCAAGGGTTATGGGCCGCGCGTCAAGGCTGATCTCGTTTCACAGCAGCCGCTGATCGCACCGGTCACGCCGGGTCAGGTGGTTGGAACAATGAAGGTCAGTGTCGATGGCAAACCCTATGGTGATTTCCCGGTGGTGGCCATCGAAGGGGTGCCGGTCGCCGGCATTTTTGGTCGGACCATCGATAGCATGCGCCTCTGGTTTAACTGAGAACCGCTCATGACCGCCTACCTCAACGGCCAGTTTCTGCCGCTTTCGGAAGCGAGGATCTCGCCGCTTGATCGCGGTTTCCTGTACGCGGATGGCGTCTACGAGGTCATCCCGGTGTATTCGCGTTTTCCGTTCCGCATTGATGAGCATCTGCGCCGTCTGCAGGATTCGCTGGACGGCATTCGCCTTCCCAATCCGCATACCGCGGCGGAATGGCGGGCCATCATCCTGCGCATCATTGCGGAAGCGGAGTTCGCGGATCAGACGGTGTATATCCAGATTACGCGCGGTGCCGATATTAAGCGCGACGCGCCTTTCCCGAAGGGTGTTGCCCCGACGGTCTTTCTGTTCACCACACCGCTGGTCAGCCCGTCGCTCGCGCAGCGCGAAAGTGGCGTGGCCACGATCACCGCGCAGGATATCCGCTGGGCGCGCTGCGACCTCAAGACGGTTGCCCTGCTGGCCAACGTGCTGATGCGCCAGAAGGCCGTCGATGCCGGCTGCACCGAGACGATCATGCTGCGCGATGGTTATCTGACCGAAGGCTCGTCGTCGAACATCTTCTGCGTCAAGGATGGCGTCATCCTGACGCCGCCGAAGGATTGCCGCATGCTCCCCGGCATCACCTACGACATCGTGCTCGAACTGGCCGCACAGCATGGCGCGCCGCATGAAATCCGGCCGGTTTCCGAAGTCGAGCTGCGTTCGGCGGACGAACTGTGGATGACGGCGTCCTCCAAGGAAGTGCTGGCGATCACCACGCTCGATGGCCACGCTGTTGGCAAAGGCGCTGTGGCCGGCAAGCCCGGGCCGATGGCGCGCCAGATGCAGGCCTGGTACGTGGCCTTTCGCGACGATGTGATGCGACATGCCAATGCCTGACACGCCACAACCGCAGGAAACGCTGCTCGAATTCCCCTGCGCCTTCCCGCTCAAGGTCATGGGGCTCGCCAATGTTGCGCTGGCGCAGACGGTGCTCGATATTGTGCTCCGTCACGCGCCGGATTTCGACGGCGCGACGATGGAGATGCGCGCTTCAAGTGGCGGCAAATACGTCAGCCTCACGTGCACCATCAACGCCACCTCCAAGCCCCAGCTCGATGCGCTCTATCGCGAGCTGTCCAGTCATCCGCTGGTCAAGGTTGTTTTGTAGTCAGGAGTGAACAGTGCGGAGTGCGGTGACTGCCCAGCGACGTGATGAGGTGAAAAGTTTCCCGCTCACCGTCCGCCACTGCGGACTGGCGGACTACGAACCGGTCTGGCAGGCGATGAAGGAATTCACCGCCACCCGCACTGCAGAGACACCCGATGAGCTGTGGGTTTGCGAGCACCCGCCGGTGTTCACGCTGGGCCTGGCCGGCAAGCCCGAGCACTTGCTTGCCGACATCGGAGTTCCGCTGGTAAAGATTGATCGCGGCGGGCAGATCACCTACCACGGCCCCGGTCAGGTGGTCATCTATCTGCTCCTGGATCTCGAACGGCGCGGCCTCAAGGTGCGCGAGTTTGTCTCCCGCATCGAACAGGCGGTGATTGACCTGCTCGCCGAACACGGCGTATCCGCCCGGCGGCGCTACGGCGCTCCCGGCGTATATGTTGATCGGGGCGGCGTCGAGGCCAAGGTTGCCGCGCTCGGACTGCGCGTGCGCAAGAGCGGCTGCTATCATGGCGTCAGTCTGAACGTGGATATGGATTTGTCCCCCTTTGCGGCGATCAACCCCTGCGGTTATGCCGGCATGGCCGTCACCCAGACGCGGGACATGGGAATGACCTTGTCGCCGTCACAAGTCGCCGAATCGCTGGTGACCCACCTCATCCGACAACTGGAGCACGCATGAACGAACAGGACACCAAGCCGGCCGCCAAGATCGCCGGCGTCAAGCAACGAGGCGAGCTGAAAACGGCGCGTATCCCGATCAAGGTTGTCGCGGCGGTCGAACCGCTGCGCAAACCGGCGTGGATTCGCGTCAAGGCCGGTAACGACGCCGGCCGCTTCGGCGAAATCAAGGCCATGCTGCGCGAGCAGAAACTGCACACCGTCTGCGAGGAAGCGGCCTGCCCGAACATCGGCGAATGCTTCGGGCGCGGCACTGCCACTTTCATGATCCTCGGCGACATCTGTACACGCCGCTGTCCCTTCTGCGACGTTGGTCACGGCAAGCCGCTGCCGCCCGACGTCAATGAACCGGCGCATCTCGCCGACAGCGTCGCCAACCTCAAGCTACGCTACGTGGTGATTACCAGCGTCGACCGCGACGACCTGCGCGACGGCGGCGCCCAGCACTTCGTCGACGTCATTGCGGCGGTTCGCGACAAGTCACCGACCACCACCATCGAAACCCTGGTGCCGGATTTCCGCGGTCGCATGGACGTCGCCATCGACGTGCTCGGCCAGTCGCTGCCCGACGTGCTCAATCACAACCTGGAAACCGTGCCGCGCCTCTACAAGCAGGCGCGTCCCGGCGCCGACTATGCGCATTCGCTGGCCTTCATGCAGCAATTCAAGGCGCGCTATCCGCAGGTGCCGACCAAGTCCGGCCTGATGGTCGGACTGGGCGAAACCGACGACGAAATTCTCGACGTGCTGCGCGACTTGCGCGCCAACGGCGTCGAAATGCTCACCATCGGGCAGTACCTCGCCCCCTCGGTTCACCACCTGCCGGTAGCGCGCTACGTGCATCCCGATATCTTCGCCATGTACGAGCGCGAAGCCAAAGCCATGGGCTTCACCGGCGCCGCCTGCGGCCCGATGGTGCGCTCCTCGTATTGGGCCGACAAGCAGGCGCACAGCGCCGGGGTAACGGACTGATCCGGTTCTAGGCGGTATCGGTATCATCCGGCAAGGCCACGATCTCGACACAAATCGGATCCTTCCCCGTCGCATGGCGATGACGAACCGTCGGGCAAGCGGTAAGCGGATCAATCGCGTATACGGTCAGATGCCCGGAAAGCTGGCCGGCAGCGACCAGCCAGCGCCCGGAGGGATCAATGGCCATGCCGCGCGGTTGCGCCTCGGTCGGATAATGTCCGAACAGCGCGAGTTGCCCGCTCTGCGCCTCAACCGCAAAGACGGCAAGCACACTCGACGTGCGCTCCGTGGCAAAGAGGAAGCGGCCGTCGGGCGTGGCGCGCAGTTCGGCGGCCCACGGTTTGGCGGAGAATCCGTGCGGCAGCATGCTGATCGATTGCTTCAGCGCCAGCGTCCCAGCCGAGGCATCAAAATCAAACAGGTCGATACTGCCATCGAGTTCGTTCAGGCAATACACCCGCCGGTTGTCCGGGGAAAACACCAGATGCCGCGGGCCGCTCCCGGGACGCACCTGGATCATCGCCGGGTCGTTTGGCGTGAGGTGGCCGCCATCATCCAGCCGGTAAACCCGGATCGCATCGACACCGAGCAGCGGCACCAGCAGCCAGCGGTTGGTGGCATCCATCAGCGCGGCATGGGCACGCGTCAGATCGCCTTCGATCTGACTGGCCGCCAGCGGCGCCCCTTGCGCATCGAGCGGGAAAGCAGTCAGGCTGTTGCCGCCATAAGAAGCGGAAAACACCACTCGCTGCGCCTGATCGCAAGCGACATAGGTCGGGCTCGCGGGAGCGGGGGCGCTGCCCAGCGGGGCCAGTTCGCCGCTGCCTGAGTCGATCGCGAAGGCCACGATGGCGTTATCCGAACGTGTCCCGACATACAGGACGCGCTGGTCCGGACGCACCTTCAGCGGCGACGGTGCGCCGGCCAGAGCCAGACGCTGGCGCAACTGGACTTCGCCAGAATTGCAATCGAGGGAAAAGACGTGGATTTCACGGCTTTCAGCGCAGGAAACATAAACGATGGTCTGAGTCATGGTAATCATGCCTTGAAAGATAAAGGAGCGAAGCTGAGCGGTATCCGCGGCTACGCAGATTGGCTCAGCCGAGGCAGCAAGAAATCGATCAGGACGCGCACCCGGTGGGGCATGTGGCGATTTGAAGGGTGCAGCAGCGAGAACGGTCGTGACGCGCCCCCGAACTGATGCAGTAGCTCCGTCAAGGCGCCTTGCTGCAAGTCTTGCTCGACGATGAATCGATAGGTCTGCAACAGGCCCGCCCCGTTGCGAGCCAGCGTGACCGGCCCGAGGATGTCGTCGGAGCAACGCACACCGCCCGTCGTGACCCACTCGAAATCGCGCTCTTGCTGGCGCAGGAGCCATGGTACAGCCAGGCCGCTGCTGGGCAGCAGGAACTGAATGCAGTCATGCTGCTGCAGCGCTTCGAGCGAGGCGGGCGTGCCGTGGCGGCGCAGGTACGTGGGTGAAGCCACCACCACGAGCTCCGCGTCTTCAAGCTTGCGCGCGACCAAACCGGAGTCCGGTGGCGTACGTCCACGCACCGCGAGGTCAAAGCCGTCGGCGGTAAAGTCGACATTCCGGTTGCTCAGGTGGACGTCGATTTCGACGCCAGGGTAGGTCTCTCGGAATGCGGGCAGCAGCGGCAAGATCCGATAGTGTCCGTAGGACGTGGGCAGACTGATCCGCACGGTTCCGGATGGCAGGTGTTGCGCGCCCGTGATTTCACGTTCGGCCTCAATCAGTTGCCCAAGCGCCTGCCGGCACTGCTCGAAGTAGTTGCGTCCGCCGTCGGTCAAGCGAACGCGCCGGGTCGTACGAACGAACAACTGCACACCCAGCCGCGCCTCCAGTCGCGCCACCGAACGGCTGACCGCTGCCGGCGTCAAGCCAGCGGAGGCGGCGGCTGCGGTAAAGCTCTGCCGTTCAGCCGTGAGGCAAAAAAGTTCGATGCTGCCGAGCATGAGATCGTCAAAGTGTCGCGACATTAATTACTCTATGTAATTAGTGAAATGCATGATCACATATTTATCGATTGGTACGTAATGAATACACTTCCCACTCCGCTTGAAATTACCAAGGACCGCCATGAAACTCTTTTTTTCTCCCGGAGCCTGCTCGCTCGCATCTCATATCGGGTCGTCGGATGCGGCGAGTTACTGAGCGCCGGCCCGTCTTGTCGCACCACGCCAATGTCCCACATCCACCATCCCTGAAGGAGGCACATTATGCCCTACGTGAATATCCAGATTACCCGCGAAGGCGCCACGCCCGAACAAAAGGCCGAGTTGATTCGCGGTGCCACCGAGCTGCTAGTCCGCGTGCTCGGCAAAAACCCCGCCACCACCTTCGTGATCATCAACGAGGTGGATACGGACAACTGGGGAATCGCGGGGCAGACCGTCACCGCGTTGCGAAGCGGGGATGCCGCCGCGAGTTCGTCGAGCTTGGCGCGCTGATCGCGTGGTCCGCCATGAATACCCCATTCGATGCCGTGACCGCGGTCCTCAAGGACTACTTCGAAGGTCTGTACCGCAGCGACACGCAGATCCTCCGGCGAGTTTTCCATCCTGCAGCCCTCTACGCCAGCGCCACGGACGGCGCGCTGTTGATGTTGCGCATGGACGAGTACTTCCCGCTTGTCGACCAACGACCCTCGCCGGCGAGCCGGGGCGAGGGTCGAACGGGTCGCATCCTCGCCATTGAATTTGCTGGCCCGGTCACGGCGCTGGCGCACGTCGAATGTTCGATCCGGCCCAAGCAGTTCACCGATCTGCTGACCCTGATCCTGGTAGACGGACGCTGGCAGATCATCTCCAAGGTGTTTCACTATGAACTGGAGCCTGACGGGGAAGGCAATGTTCATGCGGCGTCCAAGCAATGCACGCTGACCATCGCCATTTAACGGGCGTTGCGAGGCGATCGGTTTCCGCTTCGACAGCAACACCGTTGCGGACCCCTGTATTGCCTCAGACTCACCCGGCCCGCAGGTCGGGGTAGTGCTTCTGACCACGCAGGAACAGCAGGCATCCGCCTTCGCTGAGCAAATCGCCATGCGGCAGGCCACGGCGCGCTAGGTGGTAATCCCCGGCCCGGACCTGCACGTCGCCCAGCCGGACATCGCCTTCCAGCACCATGCACTCTTCCTCGTGGCTGTGGCCGTGGGCCGGAAGCCGCGCGCCGGGAGCCATGCGCAACAGGTAGCTGCGCGTGCTGACGTCCTCGCGCAGCAGCTTGATGCTGATCCCCGGCAACAGGGGCACCCAGAGGCCATCCCCGCCGCGGATGGTGAGATGCGCCACGCTGACGGGGGCCAGTGCCGCCTGCGTCACGGCCAGCACCCGTTGACGCAGGGCGCTTACCCGCTCCGGAGACGGCAGGAGCGGGGTCTGAGCCTCCAGCAGGGCTTCGCTCAGAGGTGCGTCGAACAGCGGGTCGGGATTGTGGGCTTGATGTTTCATGATGCGGCCACTCCTTTGGCCAGGGCCGAATGCAAAACCAGCAAGGCTTTGCGGATGTGGGTCTTGACCGTGCCCAGCGGCAGGTGCGCGTGATCCGCGATTTCCTGATGGGAAAGATCACGGTAAAAGGCCAGCGCCAGCAACTGGCGCTGGATCGGATCGAGCCGGGCGAGCGCCCCATGCAGGGCGCTGTTGCGCTCCACGGTTAAAAGCATATCCAAGGGATCGGAGCACGGGGCGATTTCCGGCTCGGCCAAGGTTTCCGGCTCGGGATGGCTGTCCGCCTCGTCGCGCCGGCGCAGACTGTCCAGAGCGCGCGAACGCGCCATGGTCAGCAGCCAGGTCAGCGGCCGGCCACGCGCCACGTCATAGCGCTCGACCTGGCGCCAGGCCTGGTGATAGACCTCGGTGGCCACATCCTCGGCGGCATCCGGCCGGCCGGTAATGCGCAGGGCCAGGCCGTAAACCTTGCCCAGGGTGGCGTCGTAGAACGCGCCCAAGGCCTGCTCGTCACCGGCGGACATGCGCTGGATCAGAGCCACCAACTGCGCATCGCGCGCGGCTTCGGCGGCTTCTTCGAAGGATTCCGGGTTCATCTTGGGTTTCTCGTGACCTACGGAGTGTACCAATACCAAGATTATCCCGGTGGCGGGCTGTAAAGCAAGCATGGCTGTGTTTTCGCTGAGTACTTAGTTCCTGTACGCGGCAATGAACAAATCGGATGTGAGTACATCCAGTTTTTCGCCGGCTGCGTATTAGGGGCGGGAACCCTCCCATTCACCCATCAAGGAGACCGTCATGACCGGAAAAACCGTTGTCACCCGCGCCGTTCCCACCATCCCCGCCGTCTTGCTCGCTCTGAGCCTCGGCGCCTGTTCGGGCATGCACGCCAAACCCATGGAAAAAAGCCTGTACGAACGCCTCGGCGGACAGCCCGCGATCACGGCCGTGGTGGAGGATTTCGTCGGCAATGTCGCCGCCGACTCGCGCATCAACGGTTTCTTCGCCAAAACCAATATCCCGCGCCTGAAAACGCTGCTGGTCGAACAGATCTGCGCCGGAACGGGCGGGCCCTGCAAATACACCGGCCGTAGCATGAAGGATGCGCATGCGGGCATGGGCGTCGGCGATGCCCAGTTCGCTGCCCTGGTGGAAGACCTGGTGAAGACGCTGGACAAGTTCGGTGTACCGGCCAAAGAGAAAAACGAACTGCTGGGCATTCTCGGCCCGATGAAGAGCGATATCGTCGCCCGCTAAGCGTCGGCGCTCAACCAACCCGCTGCAGGAGGACCCATGTACACCGACTACGACACCCGCATCACCCCCGCCCAGCACGAGCTGAAGGCCAGGGTGCACGCCTTCGCCCACGAGGTGCTGCGCCCCGCCGCCGCTGCGCTGGACCCGCTCGACCCGGCCGCCGTGGCGGCGCCCGATTCCCCGCTGTGGGCCACGCTGCGGTCGGCCTACGGCGCCGGCCTGCACACCGCCCTGGTGCCCACCGCCCACGGCGGCATGGGGCTGGACGGCTTGGAACTGGTCATCGCCCTGGAGGAACTGGGCTGGGGTTCGGCGGACTTTGCCGTCAGCCTGGCGGTGACCGGCTTCCCAGCCTATCTGGCCGCCAGACTGGGCCAGCCGACGCTGGCCAAGGCCTTCGTCGAGCCCTTCGTGGCCGACCGGCAGGCGAGCGTCGTCGGCTGTTGGGCCATCACCGAGCCGGACCACGGCTCCGACCACTTCCTGCTGAACGACCCCCAGTTCCACGACCCGGCCATCCGCGGCGGGGTGATCGCCCGGCCGGATGGCGACGGCTGGCTCCTCAACGGCGCCAAGGCGCGCTGGGTGTCCAACGGCGGCATCGCCACGCACGCGGCGGTTTACCTGAGCACCGACCCGGCGCGCGGTCTGGCCGGCGGCGGCATCGCCCTGGTCCCCCTGGATCTGCCGGGCGTGGTGCGCGGCCCGCACCTGGACAAGCTGGGCCAGCGCGCGCTCAACCAGGGCGGTTTCGCTTTCCACAACGTGAGGATTCCCGGTGACTACCTGCTGGCCGGAGCCGACGCCTACCCGCTGCTGCTGGACCAGACCCTGGCCCTGACCAACGCCGCCATGGGCAGCATTTTCACCGGCGTGGCCCAGGCGGCCTTCGAGGCGGCCGTGGCCCACACGCGCACGCGGGTGCAGGGCGGCAAGCGCCTGTGCGAGCACCAGTTGGTGCAGAAGCGGCTGTTCGACATGTATTGCCGGGTGGAATCCAGCCGTGCCCTGTCGCGCAACGCCTTCGCCTGGAACGCCGGACGCGACAGCCCGGCCACCGAGCTGGCGACGGCCGCCAAGGTGCAGTGCACCGAGGCGGCTTACGCGGTGTGCGATTCCGCCGTGCAACTGCTGGGCGGCGCCGGCCTGGCCAAGGGCGAGCTGGTGGAGAAGCTCTACCGGGACGCCCGCGCGGCTCTCATCGAGGACGGCAGCAACGATGTTCTGGCGCTGTCCGGCGCACAATTGATTCTGGCGCGGCAGACAGCGGAATGATTTAGCGCGCATACAATGTTCAGGAGAAAGGAAATCTCATGTCCACACCAGCCGAAACCATCACCACTTATTTCGCCGCCATCCGCCGCAAGGACGCGGCCGCCTGGGTGGCCTGCTTTGCCCCGGACGGCGTCGCTTACGACCCCGTCCATACCCCCGCCCGTCAGGGCCACGAGGCCCACCGGGCGTTCTTCGAGGGGGTGACCGGCCTGTTCGCCGAATTGGACTTCCGGCCGGGCGAACCCTTTGTCTGCGGCGAGCAGGCGGCGGTAGCCTTCACCGCCCGCTGTCTGGCCCGCAATGGCCAGGCCGTCGAGGTGTCGGGTATCGATGTGTTCCGCTTCGACGCCGGTGGGCACATCGTGCAGGTGGACGGGTACTGGGATCCGGCGCCCTTGTTTGCGGCCGCCGGGGCGGGCTGAGCTGGCGCCTTATCCTATTTCTGATCCAATTGCGCGTTGACCATGCAGCCCCAAGCCACAACGGATTCCGCGCCGCAGTGGCGACTGATCAAGACCGGCTCAGCACAACGGGTATAGGGTACTTTCTTAACCGGCGGGTCTAAGCTGCAGATCGCTCTGGACGTTCTTGACGCCCTGGACTCGGGCCGCCAGCTGCAGCGCGCGATTACCCACTTCGGCACTCGGTACGACGCCGGACAATTTCACGACGCCTTTTTCGGTCGTCACGCCGATGCTCAGGGACTGCACTTGCTGGTCTTCGATCAGTACGGCCTTGACCTTGGCGGTGATCGTAGCATCGTCAGCATACGCAGCAACAGCGCCGGGCGGCTTGGTCGCTTCATCGGCCGAATGCGCTGGACCTACCGCGATGGAAGCCAAGGCCAGCAAGGCAACAGCAAGCAAACGGGAATGCAGCTTGTGATTCGTCATAGTGTTTTCTTTCATGGTAAGGATCGGAGTAGACACAGCAACACCGTTCTGGCGTTGCCTGCACCCTATCGCAAGCACCATGCCAGCATGAATACAATGTAATAAAGTCAATGGCTTAAGAAGGCTGCGCGATGGCGATTGCGGCGGCGGCGCTGTTTTTTGCTGTAGTGTGTCGCCCAGAAGTGACAACGTCTTGCGCTTGTTTTTCAAGCCATTGTTTTTACAAGGCTTAGATCTGTCGCGTCTTGGCGACAGTCTACTCGCCGGGGCACTCCATTCGACACCCATAACGCATAGCGAGAAGTGCATTCGCGACCGCTTCATTCTCGCGCCTTGGGGTGATTGTCGGGTAGACGAGGGGCATGAAAATGGCCATGATACGAGCGATGAGGTGGATATGACTTCTTTTCCGAAAATAGTGCCCGCTGGATGCTGGCTGCGCTTGGTGCTGGCGCTGGTCGCTTTGCTCGGCGGCCAGAGTAGTCATGCCGCACACCTGCAACCGAGCGCCAGCGAGCCGCAGCAGATCCTCCTGCTCTACGCCTACGGCTACGGGGGCCGCGGCGTGGAACTGTTCAGCGAGGGTTTTTTCAAGGCCATTACCGAAGCCGGCTTCCCTGTCGCCAATGTCTATGCCGAATACCTCGACCTGCAGCGCAACAAGGACGTGCCCGGCTATCGACAGGAGCTTCGCGACATGCTTCACCGGAAGTATGCGCAGCGCCACATCGATCTGGTGGTCACCGTGCAGCAGCCCGCACTCGAGTTCCTGCTCACCGACGGCCAGGAGATCGCGCCGCAGGCGCCGGTGATCACCATTCTGCACCGACCGCTGCTCGAAGCGGAAATGACCGGCCGGCGCATCGTCGGCGAGGTCAATCAGTTCGACATCAAGGGCACGCTGGAACGGGCGCTGGAACTCTTCCCGCAGACGCAGCGGGTGGTATTCGCCTCGGGAAGCAGCGCGGCCGACATTCAGCTGGCCGAGGAAGCCGCCCGCGTGGCCGGGACTTGGCAAGGCCGGCTTGAATTCGAATACACCACCGGCCTGGCGCTCGACGCGATCCTGCAGCGCGTGGCTCACCTGCCGCCGCACACCGTCATCATCTTCACCCAGTACAACGTCGACCCGGAAGGTCGCGTGGCGTTGGCCTACGAGGTTGAGCGCATGATCGTCAAGGCCGCCAACGCTCCGGTATTCGGCTTCTACGATTACAACCTGCACAACGGCGGCATCGGCGGCTCGGTGATCGCCGTCGAGGCTTCAGGCGCCCGAACCGGCCGGCTGGCGCTCGACATTCTGACCGGGGCGGCGCCGGCGACAGCCGGGACGCTGCTGACGAACGAAAATATCCCGATGTTCGACTGGGCGCAGATTCAGCGCTGGGGCGGCGACATCAACCGGTTGCCGGCGACCACGATGTTCGTCAATCGCCCGCCTTCGGCGTGGCAGCAATACGGCGCCGTCAGTGTCGGCGCGATGATATTCCTGCTTGCCCAGTCGGCGCTGATCACCGTGCTGCTCGCCAATATTCGCCGCCGCAAGCGCGCCGAGAGCGTGCTGGGTGAAAGCGAGGCGAAATTCCATGCCATTTTCGACGGCATTCTGGACTCGGTCGTCTTCGCCGATACCCAGCGTTGTATCCAGATGGTCAATCCCGCTTTTACACACATGTTCGGTTATAACGTCGACGAAGCGATCGGGCGCAGCACCGCGCTTCTCTATGCCGATCCGGCCGACTACGCCGAGCAGGGACGTCGCCGCTTCCACAGCGAAGCGACCGGCGACAGCGGCGTTTACGAACTGCGCTACCGGCGCAAGGATGGCACCGAGTTCTGGGCCGAGACAAGCGGCACGCGCATCGCCGGACCCAACGGCAAGGTGCACGGACTGATCGGCATGCACCGCGATATCACCGAACGCAAACAGGCCGAGGAAGAAGTTCGCCGCCTCAACGCCGATCTCGAACACCGGGTCGAACAACGCACGTCCGAGCTGGTGGCCACGAACAAGGAACTCGAAACGTTTGCCTACGCGGTCTCGCACGATCTGCGGGCGCCGCTGCGTGCAATGAAGGGCTTTTCCCAGGCACTGCTCGAGGACTATGGCGACCGGTTCGAAGGCGAGGCGAAGACTTATCTCGACCAGATTGGCATCGCCACGCACAAGATGGGCGAGTTGATCGAGGCCATTCTCGCCCTGTCGCGCAGTGCTCGCGGCGAACTGCAGCGCGACACAGTCAATATGTCCGCATTGGCCACCGGCATCCTCGCCGATCTGGCACGTACCGATCCCGTTCGTGCGGTGATAACCGAGATCGAGCCGGGGCTGGAAATTGATGGCGATACCCGCATGATCGAGTCGGTAATGCGCAATCTGTTGGGCAACGCCTGGAAATACACAGGCAAAACGCCGCTGCCGATAATCCGTGTGTACTCCGGCGAGGTCGCCGGGCTCAGCGGCATCTGCGTGGCCGACAACGGCGCGGGATTCGACATGGCGCATGCCGACCACCTGTTCCAGCCCTTCCGGCGTCTGCACCGGCAGGATGAGTTTCCGGGTATCGGTATCGGGCTGGCTACCGCGCAGCGTATTGTCAATCGCCACGGCGGGCAAATTCGGGCGCATGCCGTGCCCGGGAACGGCGCTACCTTCTGTTTCACCCTGACCGGCGAAAGCGGGGCGGCATGATGCCCTCCGTGCGCAAGCGCTTCATTCTGCTGGTCTCGGCCGGCTATGCGGTTTTGGCACTGGCCTGGATTTTTTTATCCGACCAGCTGCTTTCGGTTTTTGCCGACATCGAATCCATCGTCTGGCTATCGACCGCCAAGGGTGTGCTCTTCGTCGTCATTTCCGCCACCGCGTTTTTTCTGTGCCTGCGTGCCGTACCGCCGGCTGAAACCGGCGGCACCGAGCGACCGTTGCTGGAAATACTGGCGACCAGCATCTCGCCGGGACGCTTGCCGGCGTGGCTGACCTATTCCTTTGCTTTGGTGATCACGCTGGCCATGCTGGCGCTGCGCGATCGACTGGCGATCGGCTTCGGTGATCAAGCGCTGCTGATCCTGTTCATGTTTCCGATTACATTAAGCGCCATGCTTGGCGGTTTCGGGCCCGGTATCGTGTCTACCGCGGTGGCCGCACTGGCTGTGGCTTATTTGGCGATCCCGCCGGTAAACAGTTTCCACATCAAGGCCAGCCACGATCTGCTGCAGTGGAGCGTTCTGATCGCCAACGGCATCGTGCTCAGCGTCCTGAGCGAAGTGCTGAGACGCTCGCTGGCCACGGCAGAATTGAATCGGCGCTTGCTCGATGCGGCCGTCTCCGGCACGTCGGACGCGGTGTTCGTCAAGGACACGCAAGGTCGCTATCTGCTGGCCAACGCGGCCGCGGCAGGCTTTGTGGGCAAGGCCCCCGGCGAGATTATCGGCCACGACGACCGCTCCCTGTTCCCGGATGCCTCGGCCCAGGAGCTGATGGCGCTGGATCAGGCGATCATGTCGGCCGGGCGGACGCAGACTCACGAGGAGCACCTTACGGCTCTCGACGGCAAGGTGCTGACCTTTCTGGTTACCAAGGGGCCGGTGTTCGATGAGTCGGGGCGAATGGTTGGCCTGTTCGGCATCTCGCGCGAGATCTCTGAGCGCAAGCAGGCCGAAAACGAGATACGCCGTCTCAACAGCGAGCTCGAGCAGCGCGTCACCGAGCGCACCGCCGAGTTGCAATCAGCCAATTTTGAACTTGAAGAACTGGCCTATGCGCTCACGCACAACTTGCGTGCACCGGTGCGCGCCATCGGCGGCTTCGCACAGTTATTGATCGATGATCATGCTGGAGTGATCGACGGCGATGCAAAAGCCTGCCTTGACCAGATCATGCAGGCCAACTGCAACATGGGCGGGCTGATCGAAGGCATTCTCGCGCTACTACGCTGTACGCGCGGCGAACTGCAGCGCGAAATAATTGACATCTCGGCGCTGGCGAACAGGCTCTTTGACGAAATTGGCAACGTCGAACCTCAGCGCCAGTTAACCCGGAAGGTGGAAGCGGGCCTGACCGCCTGTGGCGATGCCGCCATGCTTGAGGTGATGATGAAACACCTCGTCGATAATGCCTGGAAATTCACGTCCGGCAGGGCGGATGCCGTTATCAGCGTTTTTTCCGGCGAGGTGAATGGACTGCAGGGCATCTGCATTGCCGACAACGGCGCAGGTTTCGACATGGCCCACGCCGAGCGCCTCTTTCAGCCCTTTCAGCGCCTGCATCGGCACGATGAATTTCCGGGCATCGGTATCGGCCTGGCCACCGTTCAGCGTATCATCAACCGTCACGGCGGCGACCTTCGCGCCATCGCTGCACCTGGCGCCGGCGCGACAATCTGCTTTGTCCTGCCGCGGACCCCTCAGTATGGAGAAGCACCATGAGTAGGAAGAGCATCCTGCTGGTTGAAGATAACGCGCAGGACGAAATGTTGATTTTGAGGGTGCTGAAGAAGGTCAATCTCGTCAACACCATTGAGGTGGTTCGCGATGGCCAGCAGGCCGTGGACTATCTGTTTGGCGAGGGAGAATTCGCTGGACGTGCGCGCGCCGAGCCTCCGACCGTGGTGCTGCTCGACATCGGCCTGCCGCGGCTTTCCGGACTGGAAGTGCTGGAACGCTTGCGCGCCGACCCGCGCACCCGGCTGCAGCCGGTAGTGATTCTGACCTCCTCCGACGAGGATCGCGACCGCCTCAGGAGTTACGAAAACGGTGCCAACAGCTTCGTCCGCAAGCCCCTCGATTTCACCGAGTTCGCCGAAACGGTTGCGCGCCTGGGCGTCTATTGGCTGGTCACTAATGAAGCACCACAGGGATAGCTCATGCTGAATCTCCTTTATATCGAGGATGATCCTGCGGACTTTCTCCTGGTCGTCCGCCATCTTCAGCGCCAGTGCATGGCGGCGAATGTGGTCCGCGTTGAGGATTTGGCAGGGATATCAGCGGCTCTGGATGAATTGCAGTGGGACGCCATCCTTGCGGATTACAACCTCCCGAACATCGTATTTCGCGAGACGCTGGCGCTGTTGAGCACGCGCCTTCCCGACTGTCCCATCATTCTGGTGTCCGGTTCCATCGGCGAGGAAGTGGCGGTCGAGCTACTCAAGGAAGGGCTGTGGGACTTTATCCTGAAAGACAATCTCTCACGGCTTTGCCCAGCGCTTGAAAGCGGCTTTCGCGACAGCGTCCAGCGTCATGCCCGGAAGCTCGCAGAAGCTGCCTTGCAGGAAAGCGAAGAGCGTTTCCAGCTGATCGCCGCCACCATTACCGAGGCCATCTGGATGGCCGATGTCGAACGTCAACGGATCATCTATATCAGTCCGGCCTTTGAGAACATCTGGCAGCGTTCTTGCACCTCGCTCTACGAAAATCCCCGTTCGTTCCTGGAGGGTCTCCATGCGGACGATCTGGATCGAGTCAGCGGCGAAATTCAAACCGCCATCGCTGCCAACCAGCCGTTCAAGCAGGAGTGCCGGGTCATTCGTCCGGACGGCTCGCTGTGCTGGGTGGTCATTCGCGGTTTGCCGGTCATTGTGCCTGCCGGCAAGACAACGCGCTACGTTGGATTGGTTGAGGAAGTCACCGAGCGCCACCGGGCCGAGGAACAGCTGCGTCAGGCCGCCACGGTCTTCGCCAGTACGCGGGAAGGCGTCGTGATCGCCGACCTGGAGAGCCGCATCCTGGCCGTCAACAAGGCCTTCACGGACATCACCGGCTATAGCGAAGCCGAAGCACTGGGCAAAAAAACCGGGCTTAATCGCTCGGGTCGGCACGAACCCGAGTTTTACCAGGGCCTTTGGTCAAGCCTGTTGAACACCGGTCAATGGCAGGGGGAGATCTGGAACCGGAGCAAACAGGGTGGGGTGTATCCGGCCTGGCTGACCATCTCGACCGTTCGTGACAAGTCCGATCAGCCAACCCATTACGTTGGTGTTTTCAGCGACATCAGCCAACTCAAGCACAGCGAGGAACAGTTGGCGCACCTCGCCCACTACGACCCGCTGACCGCCCTGCCCAATCGCCTGCTTCTCCAGTCAAGCCTGGAGCTTGCCATCGGCCGTGCGGGACGGTACGGCAAGCGAGCCGCCGTCCTGTTCATCGACCTGGATAGTTTCAAGACCGTCAACGACAGCCTCGGGCATGTTGTCGGCGACCAGCTGCTGGTCGATGTCGCCCAGCGACTGCGCCAGCGTGTGCGCGACGAAGATTTTCTCGGCCGCTTCGGGGGTGACGAGTTCCTGCTGCTCCTCGAACCGATTGGCGAGCCCGATGAGGCCGCGGTTGTGGCGAGAGATATCCTGCTCGAACTGCAAGCCCCTTTCCAGCTGGCCGGCGGCGGCGAGGCCTATATCGGCGCCAGCATCGGTATCAGCATCTTCCCCGAGGACGGCACAACTCCCGCGGACTTGCAGCGAAACGCTGATGTGGCCATGTACCAGGCCAAGGACCACGGTCGTAACCGCTTCTGCTTCTATACGGCCGACATGAACGTGAACGCTACGGCGCAACTGGAGCTTGAAGCGGCCTTGCGGCGGGCACTCGATCGCGACGAGTTCCTGCTGTATTTCCAGCCCAAGGTTAATTTGCGAACCGGGCGGGTGTGCGGTGCGGAAGCGCTGATTCGTTGGCTGCGGGACGGCAAGGAGTTGGTACTGCCTTCCCGTTTCATTCCCCTGGCGGAAAAAACCGGATTGATCGAGCCCATCGGCAACTGGGTCATTGATACGGCGTGCCAACACCTGCGCACGTGGCGCGACGCCGGTTGGCCCGATCTGCGATTGGCCATCAACGTCTCCGGGCGGCAATTCAATTCCGGCGATCTGGTGGCGGTCGTGTCCCACGCCCTGACCCGCCATTCACTACCGGCGGCCTGTCTGGAACTGGAATTGACCGAAAGCATGCTCATGGATGATCCGGAACAGACCATCTCCATCCTTAAAGCGCTGAAGCAGATCGGCGTCAAGCTGTCACTGGACGATTTTGGTACGGGCTATTCCAGCTTTGCCTATTTGAGCCGCTTTCCCATTGACACACTCAAGATCGACCAGTCCTTCGTGAACAATATCGTCAGCGAACCCGAAGCGGCCATGATCGCCGTCTCGATCATTGATCTTGCCCATCGCATGCATCTTAATGTCGTCGCTGAGGGCGTTGAAACGGAGGCCCAACTCGGCTATTTGAGAATGCGGAATTGCGACGAAATGCAAGGTTACTTCTTTGCCAGGCCAATGCCCGCAGAGGACTTCGGCGCCTTGGTGCGCGAGGGAAAATGTTTGCCCCCGATGCCCGGGAGCGGACGGGATAAAGTGCAGACGGATGGCGGGGCCGGGGCAGAAAAACGGCGACGGACAATCCTCCTGGTCGATGACGAGGAAAGTATCCTGTCCTCACTACGCCGTCTGCTGCGTCCCGATGGCTACCGAATACTGACGGCCAATAGTGGCGCTGCCGGGCTTGAGTTGCTGGCGCAGAACGAAGTGGACGTTATTCTCTCCGATCAGCGCATGCCGGGCATGACCGGGGTAGAGTTTTTGCGCCGGGTCAAAAGCATTCACCCGCGAACGGTACGCATGGTGCTCTCCGGCTATACCGAACTGCAATCGATTACCGATGCGATCAACGAAGGCGCCATCTACAAATTTCTCACCAAACCGTGGGAGGATGGCTTGCTGCGCGCGAATATCGATGAAGCCTTCCGTTACAAGGAACTCAATGATGAAAACCTGAGGCTCAGTTCGGAAGTGCAAACTGCGAACCGGGGTCTGGCTCAAGCCAATGCGGTTTTGCTCGAGACTCTTGCGGATAAGGAGCGGAGCCTGGTGCTCAGCGGAACCACCCTTGAAGTGGCTCAGGAAGTCCTGCAGTGCATTCCGTACCCGGTGCTCGGTCTGGACAATGAGGGTGTGGTGGTTTTTGCCAATGGAGAAGCCAACAAGGTCTTGGGTAGAGATGGACTATTGCTCGGGCTTGTGGCGGATGGCGTACTTCCGGAACCTTTACTCGGGCTGGTGCATGGCAACATTGGGGATACGCTAGAGTGGAGAACGGGCCCAAACACATGGCGCGCCCAACTCAGGAAGTTGAGCTTGCAGGGTGTCGGCAAAACCGGACACCTGCTCATGCTTTTTCCGTCAGAGAATGAATTCTGATGATGGACTTCTCGTCTGAACAGAATCCCGGGAAAGAATCGGACACGGCCTGCCGTGAGGTCTGTATCTCTCCCGCCGAGGCCGAGCGCATTGCTGAACGCGTGCGCTATCTTTTCCGTCTGGCGGGCGACAGCCCACCGGCCAGAGAGCTGGAGAAACAGTTGCTGGCCTATCGCCTGGGGATGAAATCGGAATGAACAATGCCGCCCTTCCTCCCTTCGGCCTTGATCTGGTCATCAAGAATATCAGCAAGCTGCCATCGCCATCCCTGGTCGTCGCCGAACTGCTACACACCATTGATCAGGACGATTCAAGTCCGACCGCCTTGGCGAAGAGCATTTCCAAACATCAGTCCCTGGTGGCGCGCATGCTGCGCATGGCAAACTCCTCGTTCTACGGAATGCCGGGGCGGGTGGAGAATATTTCCGACGCCATTGCCGTTCTCGGATGGCGTACGGTACGCACACTGGCCATCACCACGGGTTTGCACGATGGCTTCTCTGCGCTATCGGCGCCAGGGTTTGATCTGAACAACTTCTGGCGCCACAGTGTGGCCACGGCGTTAGGTGCGAGCTCCCTGGCGCGCCGCATGACGCTGAGGGAGGGGAGCGCTTTCGTTGCCGGCTTGCTTCATGATGTTGGGCGTTTGGTGCTGGTCAGCAATTTCCCGGAGCACTTTGCTGCGGTGCAGCGTTACCAGACAGAAAACGGTGGCTTCATTTTTGAAGCGGAACAAGTCATCCTCGGGATGGATCATGCCCATATCGGTCGGCTCCTGGGTGAACGCTGGCACTTCCCCCTGACCATCTGCGATGGCATCGCCAACCATCACCATCCCGACGCCGCGGGAAGCAGTGCCCTGGCGGGCATTGTCCACATTGCCGACGCCTTGGCTCATGCGCTTGACCTGGCAAGCAATCCGACCGAAATGGTGCCTTGCATTTCGCAGCCCAGCTGGCGGCGGGCTGATCTGTCCTGGCAGGACAGCCAAGAGATTTTCGCCGAAATCGAGCATGAATTCGGTGCGCTGTGCAGCACAGCTGGATGACGCCTGCGTGTTACTGCCTTCCAGCCCTGAAGCTCTAACAACGCCCGGATGGCTAGGCGATGATTATTCCACCCAGGGTCTGATGCATGAGAACGGCAGGCGCCGAGACGCGCTCGCATTGGCGCAACGCGCCAATTTGTGTAAAACCCATTCGACTCTGGTAGTAACGGGCATGGCGCGGATTGACTTCCATCACCGCATCGCTGGCCGCGAAGACTTCTTTTCCGTAACGCAGAGCGGCCTGGAAGAGCGTGGTCAGCAAGCCTGGTGCGCTGTAATCGGGCGCTACCGCCAGCCTCGACACTTCGCAGAAAACCCGGTCCGGATGGCGCAGGCTGTCAAGCTCCTTGGAATAGAGCGCATCGGCCAGCAAACCGGCCGCAGAATCCCGACCGAGCGTAAGCGTCGCAACAACTTCGCCCGCCAGCCAGGCGGCTAGCGTTACCCGGTTGGCGTCTTCCTCCTGATAGCCGATCGATTCAGTGTCGTAACCGCGCCAGGCATACATCCGCCGGACCAGCTTACTGGCCATGCCGCTGTGTACCGGGGTCTGTGCCGGGCAAATGTTGTACCCATCTTGGTACCCGTCTCGCCGTGACGTGTAAGCTAGTGACGGTATTAGGCGACGACCTCCGTCAAGCGGTCGCATCATCTGTCCAACCATTGGGCGCATTCTCTCCGAAAGTCTGTTGTGGCAGCTTGTGTATCTCGTCGCGCGCTAAAGCGCGCTTAAACGCGGTTATAAGGTTAACCGGCAGCCGAGTTGAGGGGCGCGAAGGGTTCGACTACTGGCCGCGCCTTTGATGTCGTTTTTTCGGAGAGCACATTGATGTCCCCGCACAGTTCGCCGCCCTCGTCGGCAACCAGCTTGCCATAGCGAATCGTGCCACTAACCCGCCCGGTCGAATGAATGATCAGCTGGGAACGGGCGGTGAGTTCACCCTCGAACGTGCCATGGATTTCGGCGATGTCGATGCTGACTTTGCCGACGAAAGAGCCGTTCTCCGCAATCCGGATGACCCGGCTGTCCATGGTGGCTTCTACGCGGCCCTCGACCACCAGGGTGTCGCAGTCAAGGATTTCGGCGCCCTTGAGCTTGACATCAGGACCAACAATCAGGCGGGCTCCGGTCGCGCCATCGCTGGCGGACGGTTCCTTGTTGGCGGCCATCGTGTCCGTTGCAGGGGATTTCACGGTATTCGCAGCCGTTGCCTGTTGGGCAGCAACGGTAGTCTCGGAGGTGCTTTTTACAGCAGGGGTGTTCTTGTCAGGTGTTTGCATGGCAGATTGGCTTCCAGAACCGAGTACAGGTTGTACATCGCGGCGAGTAATGGGATCGTTGCGACCAAAGACGCCGGGTTTGTTAAACATGGTTTTTCCTTATCGGTGGTGAAAATGTTGCTAGGTGACAACGATAGCGAGATCTGTGCCATAAATAACTTCACCATAGGAAACAAGAGGGTAGATTTTGTTTTTTGATTCTAAGTTTAACTTTCAGCCCAAAAATGTCGGCAAAAAGCGACAGCATTGACGGGCTTAATTGAAAATCCCTGCAGGCACGGTGATCCGGCCTGTCGCAGATTAACGACATTTTTCGTAACCTATTGATTTAATGATTTTAATATTTGGCCTTTTTCGTGTTTCGGGCCTCCGGATTTAAAACAATAGGCGCATGAAATCGTAGCGTTGGTCTAAACTTGCAGGTAATCCATAAGGAAGAGAGAACTTTGTGCAGCTCGTCAGGCATCGACTCGCCCTCTCCACCACGGGAAGTGCAGAGCCAGGAGCTGCCGTATAAACGCATTTTCCGTCATTCACGGCCAGGCTCGGATTGACGAAGTTTTACATCGACCTGTTTCAAAACGACGACCAAGATGATTCGAATCTCGTTCCGCCAGAGTATGCTGGCTGGCTTCCTGTTGATTACATTGCTGCTGAGCTGGGCCGCGGTACGAAGCTGGCTGGTCCTTGAACAGTTTGTAGCACAAAGCCGGCGGGGTAATGAACAGGCTTTGCAGATCAGCATATCGATCCAGGAGCTTGCCGAGCGGACAGTGGCTATCGAGCGCAGTGCGCGCCAGTTCATGGTTCTTAATGATCCGGCCTTGCTTGAGCGCTTCGACGAGAATGTGGCCCTCTGTCTGGTGGCGGTGAGTCGCCTGGAATCAATGCCCGGTGAAGCGCTGGAGAACCTGCCCAAAGCCTGGCGTGAGACGAGTGAACGACTCAGTCAGGGGCTTCACCGAGCGGTACCGCAAAACCAGTTACTTCCTTTACTCACCCAGCTTGCCGAGGTCAACAGCGAGCTGGATTTTCGCGGGACGCGCTGGATCAAAGACCAGAATGAAGCGATGTTTGCCGAGCTGGAAAAGAGCCGACTGCACCTCACCTGGCTGGTGGTGGCGGCGGTATTCGGTGCGTTCCTGGTGGCTTTGTCGATGAGCTGGTGGCTGTCTCGTCCGATTGAAAGCCTCGAACGATCGATAGAGCATTTGGGCGAGAGCCGGTTCGATGAACCGGTAACCGTTCACGGGCCCGCCGACCTCAGGCGAGTGGGGCGCCGCCTGGACTGGCTTAGGCGCCGTCTGGGAGAACTGGAGTCGGGTCGCGAGCGTACCTTGCGCCACGTCTCGCACGAATTGAAGACGCCCCTGACCGCCTTGCGCGAAGGCATCGCGTTGCTGCAGGAAGAGGTGGTCGGCGTCCTTGAGGGCTCGCAACAGGAAGTCGTGGACATCCTGCATCACAACGTGATGACCCTGCAGCGGCACATCGAAAGCCTGCTCCAGCTCAATGCCGCTTCCTTCGAGGCGCGTCGCCTGAGTTATCAGCCACTGCTTTTGAACAAACTGCTGGCCGATGTCGTGCAGGGTCGAGAATTACAGATTCAGGCGCGCCAACTGAGCGTGGTGAGCAAAGCGCCGGCAATCACGCGCGCGCTGGATAGAGAAAAGCTGCAGGTGGTGCTTGATAATCTCCTCTCCAATGCCATCGATTTCAGCCCTGAAGGTGGCGTCATCCGCCTGCAGGCGGAGTTGGTAGGCAACACCCTGCACGTGACCTGCACTGATCAGGGGCCGGGTATTGCGGCAGAGGACGCTGAGCGCATCTTCGAGCCTTTTGTTCAGGGAAGTCGCGCTGCACCCACGCCGAGGCAGGGCAGCGGGGTCGGCTTGTCGATTGTCCGCGAGCTGATGAATGCCATGGGTGGGCGGGTGTTGCTGATGCCTGGCAACGGCAAGTCACCCGGGGCAAATTTCCGGATTGAGGTACCCTGTGAACAGTAGATTTGAGTGGATGGCGCCATGATGGCGAATCGAATGCGTATGAGCGGACTGGGGTTCCTTGCCTCAATCATGTTGGCCGCCTGCGTAACCGTGCCGGCGCCGGTGCAGGAGGTGCGTGCGGCGCCGGTGGCGGAGGAAAAGATCGTCAAGGTCGATGAGACGGCGATGTTGCCGCTGCTGGGCTACTTCCAGCTGCTTTATCGCTTGTCGCCCAAGGAGCTGGCGCGAGAACGCACGATGCTGGCCGCGATTCCGCAGACCCCGTCGGCGCACGTCCGCATGTCCATGCTATTGGGGCAAACGAACGGCCCGCAGGATCTCGCCCGCGCGCTGAGTCTGATGGAAGGCGTGCTTAAATCCAGTGACCCGGCGGCATCCAGCCTGCATCCTCTGGCTCGGGCGCTGGCTATTCAATACAACGAGCGGCTGAGAATTCAGACGCAAAGCGAAAAACTTCAGATGCAAAACGAAAAATTCGTGATTCAGAATGGACAACTCGACCAGCAACTGAAAGAGAGCTCGCGCCGAAACGGTGAACTCCAGGAGAAGCTCGATGCGCTGGCCGATATCGAACGCTCGCTTCCGGTGCGTCCGGCAAACGGCCAGGCTCCGCCCGGAGCCGCACGATGAACCCGGTAACCAAGTTTCATTCGGGCCACGTACTGGTCATCGACGACGACCTTGATTTGCTGCGGCTTCTCACCATGCGTCTGCACGCCTGGGGGTTCCGGGTGTCGACGGCGGCCTCGGCCGAGGAGGGGCTGGCGCGTATTGCCGTCGAACCCCCGCAGCTGGTGCTCAGCGACATCCGCCTGCCGGGCAAGGATGGGCTGGCGCTGTTCGACGAAATCCGGTCAACCCGGCCGACCCTGCCGGTCATCCTACTGACCGCCCACGGAACGATTCCTGACGCGGTTCAGGCCATGTCGCGCGGCGTTTTTGGCTATTTGACCAAGCCTTTCGACAGCCGGGTTCTGCATCAGAAAATTCAGCAGGCGCTGCAACTTTCCCCGGTCAGTACTGGCCAGGAGACGGGAAATGGCGAACTCTGGCGCGAAGGCATCATCTTCCGCAGCAGTCGCATGGCGGAATTGATGGAAGAAGCCCGGGTTGTCGCGGCATCGGACGCCAGCGTCCTTATCCGCGGTGAAAGCGGAACGGGCAAAGAGGTTCTGGCACGCGCCATCCACCGCGCGAGTCCGCGTGCCAAGGCACCGTTCGTGGCCATCAACTGTGGCGCGATCCCCGAGCAACTGCTGGAGTCGGAACTTTTCGGCCACGTTCGCGGGGCATTTACCGGGGCCGCCAGCACGCACGTCGGGCTGTTTCAGGCGGCCGACGGCGGTACGCTGTTCCTCGACGAAATCGGCGACATGCCGCTGGCGTTGCAAGTCAAGCTGCTGCGCGTGTTGCAGGATCGTGCGGTGCGGTCGGTCGGCGCCACGCGTGCCGAGCCGGTGGATGTGCGGGTACTTTCCGCCACCCACCGTGATCTGGAAGTGGCCATGGCCGAGGGGTCGTTTCGTGAGGATCTCTACTACCGCCTGGACGTCGTCACCCTGGCCTTGCCGAGCCTCGACCAGCGACGGGAAGACATTCCACTGCTGGCCGCCTATTTCGTGCAGCAACTGGTCAAGAAATACGACAAAGGAATCGTCGGCATCGCACCTGAGGCCATCGAAGTGCTGGCCAGTGCCGCGTGGCCGGGCAATGTCCGCCAACTCTACAACGTGGTCGAACAATCCTGCGCCCTGGCCACCACCCCGCTCATCACCCTGACGCTGATCCAGCGTGCGCTGCGCGTTCCGACCATGGAGACGCTGTCCTACGCCGAGGCCAAACAGCGCTTTGAACGCAATTATCTGGTGCAGCTTCTCAAGCTGACCGATGGCAGCGTGGCCGACGCCGCCCGCATTGCCGACCGCAACCGGACCGAATTCTACCGACTGCTGCAGAAACATGAATTAACGCCCGACATGTTTCGCAGTGTGCCCGGCACCAACGGTGATAGCGACCGGTGAACGAAAAAGGTCGCCGTGTGTGTTTCGGCGACCTTTTGTCATGCCAGCCTTGATTCAGTGCTGCTTTATCCCTGGTGTGCGATTGTTCCCGCGCCGCTTCTCCAGCTGGCGACCAGCGTATGGGCGTCGATCCGGCCGAGCAGGGCGCCACTGGCGGAATACAGGCTGATTCCGGATTCGTCCTGCTTGAGCGAGGTGGCGGTGGCCGGCATCTTCAGCGCGATGTGCTTTTTCAGCACCAGGCTGCGCGCGTCATGGACGTCGATCGCGTTGGAACCGAGCACCCACAACTGACCGTGCGCCTTGTCGAGAAACATACTGCGCACCGACGAACGCAAGGGAACATCCGTTTTGGCCACCAGACGGCCACGATCGTTCTCC
This sequence comes from Rhodocyclaceae bacterium, assembly GCA_031398685.1. Classification (GTDB taxonomy): domain Bacteria; phylum Pseudomonadota; class Gammaproteobacteria; order Burkholderiales; family Rhodocyclaceae; genus Propionivibrio. Next base: position 25,502 of record JANNNT010000103.1, read on the forward strand.
ATCAGGGCAAGCACGGTGCCAATCCGCACATCGGCGACAAAAACAACACGCTGCTCCGGCCATTGAACATTGATCTTGCTGCCTTCGTCGTCGGTGACACAGCCGGCGAGCAGCAGCGGAAGGAGCAAACTAAAGAGTTTCGCGGTGATTGACATGGTGGCACCTCTTACAAAATCATTGACGACACCGATACACTACCGGACAATTCGCGGACGCATAAGATCCAATCTGCCAGTCAGTGGCGCACACCGTACCGGCCGAAGTACCGGTACAGTCTGGCCCCTTCCGGCAAACACATAAAAAATGAAGGTGACCCACGGTGCTGGAACTGAGCCTGAACAGTGAATCGCCGCTACCGCTGGTCGATCAGATCGTCGGCAGCATCCGCACGCAGATCGACGACCGTTTGTTGCGCCCCGGCATGCGTCTGCCGCCGATCCGCACCTTCGCGCTGGAGCACGCGGTCAGCCGTTTCACCGTGGTCGAAGCCTACGACCGGCTGGTGGCGCTGGGTTTTCTGCAATCCCGGCGCGGCTCGGGCTTTTACGTTGCCGCCCGGCAAAGCACCCCGTCGAGCGAAACCAGTTCCGGCGAGATCGAACGCGCTTTCGACAATATTGGCGTGCTGCACCAGAGTCTCGATGGCTCCGATGACCGGCTCAAGGTCGGTGTCGGCTGGTTGCCGCCGGCATGGCTGGACGAAGAAGGCGTGCAACGCAACATCCGCGCATTATCGCGCCGGGGCGACAGCCGGGTCACCAGTTACGGCACGGCGCAGGGCTATCTCCCCTTGCGCGACCAGGTTTCGCTCAAGCTGCTGGAACTCGGGATTGGCGTGCGCAGCGACCAGATCCTGCTGACCCACGGCGCGACGCAGGGACTGGACCTGATCGCCCGCACCCTGCTCAAGCCCGGTGATTGTGTGTTTGTTGACGATCCAGGGTACTGGAACCTGTTTGCCAACCTCCGCCTCTTCGGGGTCAATCTCGTTGGCGTCCCCCGAACGAGCAACGGCCCGGACGCAGAGGCGCTGGAACTGCTGCTCGCCGAACATCAACCCAAAGCCTTTTTTACCCAGTCGGTGCTGCACAACCCGACCTCGTGCAATATCACTCCGGCCATCGCCTTCAGGCTATTGCAACTGGCCGAAAAGCACGACTTCCTGATCGTCGAGGACGATGTCTATGGCGACCTGCACCCCGGCCCGGCCACGCGGCTGGCGCAACTCGACCAGTTGCACCGGGTCATTTACGTCGGCAGCTTCTCGAAAACGCTGTCGGCCAATCTGCGCGTCGGTTTTGTCGCCAGTTCCCCGGACCTGACCGCCGACCTGACCGACCTCAAGATCGTGACCTGCATCTCCAACCCCGAGTTTGCTGAACGGCTAACCTACCTGATGCTCACCGAAGGCCACTACCGCAAGCTGATCGATCGTACGCAAAACCGCCTGGCCGAGGCCACCGAGCTCACCCTGCGCATGCTCGAACGGGTCGGCCTGAACATTTACGTTGAACCGAAGGGCGGGATGTTCGTGTGGGCGGCCGTGCCCGGGCTGACCGACTCCGCCGCCTTCGCCAGCCGCGCCGCGAAAGCCGGCATCATGCTCGCTCCGGGCAACATCTTCCGTCCGCAGATGCAACCCTCGCCGTGGTTGCGCTTCAACGTCGCCTACGCGCTCGAGCCGCAACTCGAACGCTTTCTGGGTGAGCGCTTGCGGCTGACCTCCGCGCCATTGCCATGATCCCGTACCCATCAGTTCCTGGCGTCGGCGCAAACCGAAAGCCCCTGAAATGAGCTCTCCCGCCCTCGAAATCCTGCACCGCGTTTTCGGCTACCCGGCCTTTCGCGGCCATCAGGCCGAAGTCGTTGATCACGTCGCCGGCGGCGGCGACGCGCTGGTGCTGATGCCGACCGGTGGCGGAAAATCGCTTTGTTTCCAGATTCCGGCGCTGCTGCGGCCGGGTGTCGGCATCGTCGTTTCGCCGCTCATCGCGCTGATGCAGGATCAGGTCGACGCCTTGCTGCAAGCCGGCGTGCGCGCCGCCTTCCTCAATTCCTCGCAGGCTTTCGCGGCGATGGTTGATACCGAGCGCCGCCTGATGCGCGGCGAACTCGATCTGGTGTACGTCGCCCCTGAACGCCTGCTCACCGAGCGCTTCCTCGGGCTGATGGATCAGCT
>JANNNT010000105.1:0-17147 GCA_031398685.1 Rhodocyclaceae bacterium
TGGCTTGAAGCACCACCCCGCAACCCGCATCAAATGGCGCTTCCCGCATGGCATGCCGCGGCAAGCCCATGGTTATTGGATCTCACGGCATACGGCTTCAAGGTCGGCGTTCCGCCTGCTTCACCGGCCGGTTGCTTCCCGCCACCATCTTGAATTCAAACAAACGGCATTCGATGGCGCCGTTGTAGAGCGGCGTTTTTTTGCTCGGCGTCAGGCGCATCAGCTTGGGCAGGCGCAGGTCGGCGGAGAGCAGGTAACAATGCCATCCGGCAAAACTGCGCTTGAGGGCGCTGCCCAGCAGCGGGTAAAAGGCCGCCAGTTCGTCCAGCTCCGACAGGCGTTCGCCGTAGGGCGGGTTGGCAATCATGATGCCGGGGCTGTTGCCATGATTCGCGGGCGCGTCGATTTCCAGCACATCGCCTGAACTCAGCTTGACGGCGGGCAGGAGACCGGCGCGGTCGAGGTTGGCCAGCGCGGCGCGCACGGCAACAGGCGAAATGTCGCTGCCGTAAATCTGCGCATTGGTCGCCGGTTTCTCGGCGTCCATGGCCTGATCGAGCAGTTTTTTCCAGGCGTCGAGCTGGAAATTTTTCAGGCGCTGGAATCCGAAGTCGCGTCCGGCCCCCGGCGCAATGTTGAGCGCCATCTGCGCGGCTTCAAGAAGGAAGGTTCCACTGCCGCACATCGGGTCGAGCAGGGGCGTGCCGGGCTGCCAGCCGGAGAGGCGCAGGATGCCGGCAGCGACGTTCTCCTTGAGCGGCGCTTCGACGGTCTTCTGACGCAGGCCGCGCTGGTACAGCGGGGCGCCCGAGGTGTCGATGTACAGCGTGCATTCGTCAGCCGTGATAAAGCCATGAACGCGGACATCCGGTTCGCGCGTGTCGACGCTGGGGCGTTTGCCGGTATCAGCGCGGAAGCGGTCGCAGACCGCGTCCTTGATGCGCAGGGTGATGAACTCAAGGCTCTTGAGCGGGCTTTTAACCGCCGTGACATCGACGCGGATCGTCTGCGCGGCGGCAAACCACGTTGACCAGGCGCAGTCGAGCGCCAGATTGTAGATGTCGTCCTCCTTGGCATAACGGCCGTGGGCGACACGCCACAGGATACGGGTGGCGATGCGCGAGTTCAGGTTGGCGGCGTAGCAGGTTGGCCAGTCGGCGACAAAATGCACGCCTCCGGGAATCGGCTGGAGTTCGCTGACTCCGGCGGCGGTGAGGTCTTCCGCAAGCAGGGCTTCGAGACCGCGCGGACAACTGGCAAAGAACTTTTCCAAGGGGAAATCCTAGAAGGGTTTGGCAACTAAAAGGGTTTTAGAACGACAAGGAAGACCACCACCAGCAACGCAACCGCAGGGATTTCATTGAACCAGCGGAACCAGACGTGACTGCGCGTGTTGCCCCCGTTCCGGAAATCACGCAGCAATTTGTTGCAGTAGTGGTGGTAGCCAACGAGGCCAACGACCAACGTCAGCTTGGCGTGCAACCAGGGGCCGGAAATACCGACGCCAAGCCACAGCCAAAGTCCGGAAATCAGCGACAGATAGCCGATCGGTGTCATGAAGCGATACAGCTTGCTGGCCATCAGCAGCAGCCGGTCACGCTCGGCGGAGCTGTCTATCGGCACCAGCGCCAGGTTGACGAAGATGCGCGGCAGGTAAAACAGCCCGGCGAACCAGCTGGCAACCAGAAAAATGTGCAGTGCTTTGATTTCAAGGTACAGCATCAGTGCTCCCCTTCCTGCCAGGCGGCATTGACCCCGTCCGCGACCAAAGGGTAACGCAATTGGGCTCGGAATTCCTTTTTGATGCGCCGGTTGTCGAGCCGGCGCGATTCGTTCATGAATGACAATTGCAGGGGCGACATTAGCGTCCCGGCCTCGCTGCGCGAGATACGCGGCGCGCGTGGAAGGCCGAAGCGATCAGCGACGAGATCGAAATAGTCGCCCATTTTCATTTCATCGTCATCAGTGGCGTTGTAACACCGGTTGACGCGTCCGTAGCGCAACGCGGCACAGACCAGCATTGCCAGATCGTCGGCATGGATGTGATTGCTGAATACGTCATCCTCGGCACACAGGGCGTGGACGCCCTTTTGCAGGCGCTCGATCGGCAAACGATCCGCCGCATAAATGCCGGGTGCGCGCAGGATGCTGACACACACCCGGTTCTGGCGACCAAAACGCCGCAAGCGGCTTTCGGCATCGACCCGACGCTGAGCACGCGGGGTGGCCGGGCGAAGCGTCCGGGTTTCGTCGACACGCTCTCCGGCACAATCGCCATAAACGCCACTGGTGCTAATGTAGATGAGTCGCTGTGGTAGACTTTTTCCCCGAGTCAGCGCCGCGATCAAGCGGCGTGTGCGGATATCCACCGACCCTCGTTCAGGGGGGGGCGCAAAATGCAGCACGATGTCGGCCAGTCCGGCAATGCGCTTCAGACTGTCAGCACGATCAAGATCGGCAAGAATGGGCCGGGCACCGTTAGCTCGCCAAAAAGCAAACTGCGCCGGGTCACGCAGCAAAGCGAAGACCCGATAATGGCCGAGCAGACGGGGTAGGATTCGGCGGGCAACATCACCACAGCCAACGATCAATAGTTTTTGCACTGCGCAATTTTACCGGATTCAACCCTCCAGGGAGATTCAATGGGGTTTCAGATTAACGTTCAACCAAGCCAGCATACGTTTCAGGCTGAAGCCGATGAGAGCATCCTCGACGCCGCGCTACGCCAAGGGTTGATGCTGCCTTATGGCTGTCGCAACGGAGCCTGCGGTGCCTGCCGGGGGAAAATATTGAGCGGCCAGGTGGATCACGGCAAGGCGCAAATCCATACGCTTGGCGAAGATGATCGTAGCGTCGGGCTTGCCCTTTTTTGCTGTGCCAGGGCGCAGAGCGACCTGGTCATCGAAAGCCGGGAGCTACGCTCGTCGCAAGAGATACCGGTAAAGACGCTGCCAGCACGTGTGCAAAAACTTACGCGCGCGGCACCCGACGTGATGATCATGGAGCTCAAGCTGCCGGCCAGTGAACGATTGCTTTTTTTTGCCGGGCAATACATCGAGATTCTGCTCAAGGGAGGAAGACGTCGGGCGTTTTCCCTGGCCATCGCACCGCACGACGACAGCTGTCTGCAACTGCATATCCGGCACATGCCAGGCGGGCAGTTTACCGATCACGTATTCAACGGCATGAAGGAGCGCGAAATGCTGCGCTTCAACGGACCGCACGGCAGCTTCTTCCTGCGCGAAGATTCTGAAAAGCCGATGCTACTGGTCGCGGGGGGTACCGGTTTTGCCCCGATCAAGGCCATCGTCGAACATGTCATCGCCGAGAAGTCGACACGCCCGATGTCCATCTACTGGGGCGGCCGCGAGCGTGCCGATCTTTATCTGCTGCCGCTTGCCGAACAATGGCCGCTTGATCACCCCGGCATCCACTTTATTCCGGTGCTCTCTGACGCACCCGAGAGCGAACTCTGGAACGGTCGAACCGGTTTCGTTCATGCCGCCGCCATGCAGGATTTTCCGGACCTTTCCGGACATCAGGTGTATGTTTGCGGTTCGCCAGCGATGGTAGCGGCGGCCCGACGGGATTTTGTCGGACAATGCAACCTACCCGAGAACGAGTTTTTCGCTGATTCCTTTGAATTCGCCAACGACGACGCAAGCACCCTACCGAACCTATCCCCTACCGCAGGTTGATTACCATGCCCGACGTTTTTATTTCCCGACAGCCGCTGGTCAATCGCCAGAGCAAAATCATCGCCACCCGCCTGACGCTTCACTTCGATGACGGGGCGACGACGAAAGATGCAGCGAGAACCCTGGATGCGCTAACGGAGTTCTGGCCGCAGGGCGAAAAACTGGTCTTCATCAATTGCGGCGCTACACCCTGCGATGCGGCTTTGCTCGAGTGGCAAACGCCAGGCAATGCAACGCTCGAACTGCATTCAGCATCAATCCTTGGGGAAGGCGCCGCCGATTTCATTTCGGCCTTGCAGGCCGCCCAACCCTCGCTTTGTCTGACCTTCGATGCCCAGGCGAAAGCTGCGCTATCGGCTGGAATACCTTTTCGCTTTATCAGTTTCGATGCGCAGCGGTTTACACCGGCGCAACTCAAGAGCCTGGCGACACAGACGCAGCCCTTCGGTATTGGTGTGGCAATGAATGTCTTCGATGCCCAGAGTTTTCAGGCCTGCCTGGACGCCGGAGTGAACGCCGCTGCCAGTTGGTTCTTCAAACACCCGACAACGGCTCCAGCGAAGGTGCTCAATCCGGGACAGGCACAAATCATTCGCGTACTGAACCTGGTGCGCAAAAATGCTGACGTCAAGGACATCGAAGCGGCACTGAAACAGGATGTGGCGCTGTCCTACAAACTGTTGCGCTACATCAATTCAGCCGGTTTTGGTCTGTCCTGCGAAGTTCAGTCCTTCCGTCATGCAGTGACCATTCTCGGCTATAACAAACTGAATAGATGGCTGTCACTATTGCTGGCCACGGCGAGCAAGGATCCGATGGCTCCTGCGCTGATGCACACGGCGCTGACACGTGCGCGACTGATGGAAGTTCTGGCGCAAGGTCTGGTGAATGCGCAGGAGTATGACAATTTGTTTATCACCGGCGCGTTCTCGATGCTCGATGCCTTGCTGGGGATCAGCATGGACAAGGTGCTTGAGTCGATGAGCCTACCGGAACCCATTTGTGATGCACTGCTAGGCAATGGCGGCGCGTATGGACCCTTCCTTGATCTGGCCAAAGTGAGCGAGGGCGAGGACGGAAAAGTGCTCGCCGAACAGGCAGGAATGCTCGGTTTATCCGCCGATCAGTTCAATCGCGCGCAGATGCAAGCCTTGGCTTTCGCCGACACGATGGAGTTGTAGCATCTGCTGACCGTTGCCATGACAGGGTTGCGGATAGAGCGTCCACGGTCTCCTGAAAAAGTTCCACACAAGTACAGGCCGGCACAAAACACAGGCAAAGGCACAACAGACATGACGGTCGGCTATCGATAAGATCCGTTTTGTCAGATGGAAGTCTGTTTCACCATCTGACAAAGCATCAAGTCATCTTAACGAAAGGAAATGTCTGTGAACTCAAATACTGTTACTGGCTTCGCCAAGTCTGTCCTGGAAAACCGCGCCTTGTCGTCAATACTTGCCCTGACGTTGTGGTTCGTGGCGGTTCTGAGTGGATCAGCGTCGGTCATGATCGCATGTGGTCTGCTGATTTTCGCCCGGCCGATGCTCTATATCGCCGTGCTCAACGCGAAAGAAAGGGCTCAAAAAACCGGCACTAGCCAATCCGGTTTCCTGTCATTGATCCGTCCCCCGCTGCCACAGTCGACCTACAATGGCACGTGGACCGGAGGCGGAGATACTCCGGTCCGCTTGCGGTAAACGCTGGCCTGGATTGGCTTATTCGCCCAGATAGGCCTCGCGCACCTTGGGGTTGGCGAGCAGTTTTGAGGACTCGTCGGTGAGCGTAATCTCACCACTCTCCATGACGTAGCCGCGCTGGCTGACTTCTAGCGCCAGTTTGGCATTCTGCTCGACGAGCAGAACCGTCATGCCTTCATCGGCCACGGTGCGAACCACCTCGAAGATCTTTTGCACCATGAGTGGCGCGAGACCCATCGAAGGCTCGTCGAGCAGCAGCAGTTTAGGGCGACTCATCAGCGCGCGTCCGATAGCGAGCATCTGCTGTTCGCCGCCGGACAAGGTGCCAGCCAGTTGCTGCGAGCGTTCCTTGAGCCGCGGGAAAAGCGAGAACACATGTTCGCTGTCGGCGGCAATCTTGTCCTTATCCCGGCGGCTGTACGCGCCCATCAGCAGGTTTTCGAAAATGCTCATGCGCGGGAAGACGCCGCGCCCTTCGGGCACCAGCGCAATGCCTTCGGACACCAGTTGATGCGGCTCCAGTTTGGAAATTTCCTTGCCACAATAACGGACACTGCCCCCCGCCGCATTGAGCAGCCGGGACAAGGCTTTGAGCGTGCTGGTCTTGCCGGCACCATTGGCGCCGATCAGCGCCACCATCTCGCCCTGGTTGACGTGGAAGGTGATGCCGCGCACCGCCTGAATGCCGCCGTAAGCGACGCGTAATTCGGTTACTTCAAGCAAGGCTGCCTCCCAGATAGGCTTCAATGACCTTGGGGTCTTTTTGAACGATTGAAGGAATGTCTTCGCAGATTTTTTGGCCGTAATCGAGAACGGCAACACGGTCACACAGACCCATGACCAGCTTGACGTCGTGTTCGATGAGCAGGACGGTAATGCCATCCGCGCGTATACCCTCGATCAGTCGGCGCAAACCTTCCGTTTCCGTACGGTTCATGCCCGCGGCCGGTTCGTCGAGCGCCAGCAACTTCGGATCGGTAGCCAGCGCACGGGCAATTTCCAGGCGGCGCTGGTCGCCGTAGGATAAATGCCGCGCCAGATCATCGGCGCGATTAGCGATATTCACGTAGTGCAGCAGTTCTTCGGCGCGCCGCCGGATGGCGGCTTCTTCCTTTTTCGTGCGCCGGTCGAGCATCACGGCACCGAACACACCGGCATGCGTACGCACGTGACGCCCGACCATGACGTTTTCCATCGCTGACATATTGCCGAACAGGCGAATATTCTGGAAAGTGCGAGCTATACCGCGCTTGGCGACCTTATGCGGTGCGCTGGCCTGCAACTTCTCGCCGTCGAAAACGAGATCGCCGCCATCAGGGTGATAGAGACCGGTAAGGACGTTGAAAAAAGTTGTCTTGCCGGCGCCGTTGGGTCCAATCAAGCCATAAATCTCGCCCTCGTTGATGGTCAGCGAAACGTCGGTCAAGGCCTTTACGCCGCCAAAGTGCTTGGCAATGGCGCGGGATTCGAGAAGAGGCGTACTCATTCGCCCGCCTTCATTACATCGGTGCCCGATTCGCCCTTGAACTCTCGGCGACGGGTACTCGATGGCCAGAGGCCGGCCGGCCGGTAGAGCATCACCACCACCAGCGCCAGACCGAAAAGCAGCATGCGCAGCGCTTCCGGATCAAGCAGGATCTTGCCGAAAATGGCCAGTTGAACCGGGCCGGCACCGTGGCGGAAAATCTCCGGAAGAATGGTCAGCAGAATACCGCCGAGAATGACGCCGGGGATGTTGCCCATGCCCCCAAGAACCACCATGCACAGCACCATGACGGATTCCATCAGATTGAAGGATTCGGGACTGACAAAACCCTGGAAACCGGCAAACAGGCCGCCCGCGACCCCGCCGAAACTGGCGCCCATGGTAAATGCCAGCAGCTTGATGTTGCGCGTATTGATGCCGCAGGATTTGGCAGCGACCTCGTCTTCCCGAATGGCGACCCAGGCACGGCCGATACGCGAATTTTCCAGCCGGATCGTGACAAACACGATGAACAGGGCGAGCGCGAGGAAGAGATAGTAATAGGCATGCAGCGACGGAATGGTGAAACCGAGAAGCGTCACCGGCTTGGCGAGTGAGATCGCCCCAAAATGTATCGGATCGATTCCGGTAATTCCCTGCGGCCCATTGGTGATGTTGATCGGCGCATTGAGGTTGTTCATGAAAATTCGAACGATCTCGCCAAAACCGAGCGTGACGATGGCCAGATAGTCGCCACGCAAACGCAGGGTTGGCGCACCCAGCAACGCGCCAAATAAACCAGCGAGTGCGGCACCGGCTGGAAGGATTACCCAAATGGGTAAATGCAGACCGAAGTGCGGGCTGGCGAGCAGGGCGTAGAGGTAGGCGCCGACGGCATAAAAGGCGATATACCCCATATCCAGCAGACCGGCGAACCCGACAACAATGTTCAGACCCAGCGCCAGCATGATGTAGAGCATCGCGAAATCGACAATGCGTAACCAAGAGTTGCTCAGGGTACTGCTGATGATGAAAGGAAACACGGCAAGTGCGATGCCCAAGGCCACGGTTGCTGCGATGGCGGCGCGCTTGTCATGGCGATAAGTTTCAATGGAGGAAAGCAGCGACATCATGCACGCTCCGAAACTTTTTCGCCCACCAGCCCCGAGGGACGGAAGATCAATACACAGATCAGCACCATGAAGGCGAAGACGTCCTGATAGTTGCTGCCGAAAACCCCCCCGGTCAAGTCCCCGATATAACCTTCGCCAAGCGATTCGATGAGGCCAAGAAGGATGCCGCCGAGCATTGCCCCGGCGATATTGCCGATACCGCCGAGAACCGCTGCGGTAAACGCTTTCAGCCCCAGCATAAAACCCATGTAGTAGTGGGCGATCGAGTAATTGGCGCTGACCATTATTCCGGCCACGGCGGCCAGAGCCGAACCGATAATGAACGTCGACGAGATGATCTGGTTGATATTGACCCCCATCAACTGGGCAATCGGCGGATTCTCGGAGGTGGCACGCATGGCACGGCCCAGACGCGTTCGGTTGATCAGGACAATCAGCACGGTCATCATCAGCGCAGCGATGAGCACAATGGCGACCTGCACGCTGGTGATGGTCGCCCCGAAAATCTCAAACTGTGCGGTCGGAAAGACCGGAGGAAACGAAAGATAGTTGCGCCCCCAGACCAGCATGGCGAGGTTTTGCAAAATAATGGAAACACCGATGGCGGTGATGAGCGGGGCTAACTTCGGGGCACGGCGCAAGGGGCGGTAGGCGATGCGCTCGATGGTGTAACCCACGGCCATGCACACCATCGCCGCCGCCGCAAGCGCGATCAGGATGATGAGGAACAGGGGCACGCTGCTGTTGAGAAGTTGCTTGACGACCGTCAAGGCGACCATGGCTCCGATCATGACGACTTCGCCATGGGCAAAATTGATGAGCCCCATGATGCCGTAAACCATCGTGTAACCGAGGGCGACCAACGCATAGATGCTGCCGAGAACCAGACCGTTGATAATTTGCTGAATTAATATGTCCATGGGTATGGAGGGCCTGAAATGCTTCGTATTTTTCTGAAAAATCGGGGAATTCGAACGGCACCCGCAGGTGCCGTTCGATCAATCAAAGCGCTGACCTCTTACGACGGATTACTTGGCTTCGGATGTGCCACCTATGGTTTCAAGGTAAGTCCATTTGCCATCCTTGACCTGATACAGGCTGACGGAACCGCCCTTGAGGTCGCCCTTGTCATCAAACTGAATCTTGGCGGTTACGCCCTGATAGTCAGCCTTGACAATTTCCGGGAGGAATTTTGCGGGTTCAACCGAATTGGCCCGCTTCATGGCGTCCACCATGACCATCACGGCGTCGTAGGTGTAAGGCGCATAGAGCTGAATCTCTCCATATTTGGCCGTATAGGCATCACTAAAGGCCTTGCCACCGGGCATTTGAGCAAGCGGCACGCCTGGCAGCGAGGCGTACTGGCCTTCACTGGCTGCGCCGGCAAGTTTGATGAATTCCGGTGTGAACCCGCCGTCACCCACCAGATACTTAGCCTTCAGACCGAGTGACTTCATCTGCTTGGATATCGGACCCGCCTGAGCATCCATACCGCCGTAGAAGACGATATCGGCCTTCTTCGACTTGATCTTGGTCAGGACGGCCGAAAAATCCGTGGCCTTGTCGTTGGTGAATTCATGCGCTGCAATCTTGCCACCCGCAGCGACGAACGCTTTTTCAAACTCATCAGCCAGGCCTTGGCCATAGGCCGAACGGTCGTCGATGATCGCAACCGTTTTGGCGGCCAGCTGCTTGGCGGCATAGTCACCCAGTACTTTGCCCTGCTGTACGTCGTTGGCCATAACGCGGAAGGCCGTGTTATGGCCTTGCTGCGTGTATTTCGGATTGGTTGCCGAGCCCGAAATCTGGGGAATGCCGGCATCGAAATAGATCTTGGAGGCCGGGATCGAGGTGCCTGAATTGAGGTGACCGACTACCCCATTAACCTTCGCATCGACCAGTTTCTGGGCCACGATAGTGCCTTGCTTCGGGTCGGCCTGATCATCTTCGGGAACGAGGACAAACTTGACCTTGGCGCCACCGATTTCTAGGCCTTTGGTATTCAGTTCGTCAATCGCCATCCGGGCGCCGTTTTCGTTGTCCTTGCCCAAGTGGGCTTGCGGGCCGGTCAGCGGGGCAACGTGGCCAAGCTGTACCGTCACTTCAGACGGCGGGGGCGGCGGTGTCGGAGCGGCGGCGACAGGCGCCGGAGCAGGAGCGGCCTCCGTCTTGGGTGCTTCTTTCTGGCCGCAGCCGATAACGGCAATAGCGGCAGCGATAGCAAGCGTCATGCTGGAAATGCGCGAGTACTGCATGTTGTTTAACCTCCGGAAGCGGTAAAAGTAAAAGAACTCGGCCCAGGGGTCGACGTTCTCGATCAATTTTGACGTCAATTCAAAAAACGGCTTTGATTGGCAGCGATATGGACTAGCACAACTTGTGCCTGATAAAAAAATCAGCGAAAAACACCCGATTTCCTTAAAAAGACTTTGAATAACAACCATACCGATTGAGAGGACAAGTCGAAACCGGCCTTTGTTCCCTCAAAAATACCGTCAAGCCCCCAAACTGGTGCAACATTGGCGACGATCGCACCACTTTGGCACTGCCGTGCCCAAAAAAAACCGGCGAAAGCCGGTCTTTTTTTGTTCTGTTACAGCTAAGGATTACTTCAGGCTGAGAATCCACTTGACCAGCTTGGTCGCCTCTTCGGGTTTAACCACAGGATTTGGCGGCATCGGAATTTCGGCGCCGAGCTCCTTCGCCCAAGCCCCCTTGCCACCCTTGATGACCTTTTCAGCCAGTTTGGCTTCAATGTCCTTCTGGCCGGCGTAGCGCTTGGCGATGTCCTTGTAAGCCGGGCCGACGATCTTCTTTTCGACCGTATGGCAGGCCAGGCAGTTCTTGGCCTTGGCCAGCGCTTCGTCAGCCTGGGCTGCACCTGCAGACAGAAGGCCAGCGCCGACCAGCAGGGATACGTAAAGTGCTTTCATTTGCTCGCTCCGAATAGTTATCTAAGAGATTTACCACATGCCGATACTATTTCACTTCAATCAGCTTGGAAAGCGTTGCCACTTCCCAAGCAGCAAAGTCGTAAAACAAAATTTCCGGCGACAGACCAGTCAACGCAGCCGGGACCGTGCCGTTGACCGCCGATGATCTGATCAGTTCCGTCCCGACGCGGCCACCAAGGCCCCCGCCCCGATGAAAATGCCGCCAAAGAAACGATTCTGTGCCTTCAGCGTTTTCGGGTCATGCAGCCAGCGACGCAGGCGCGAAGCGAGCAGCGCGTAGCCTGACATCACCACGGTATCGACGCCGCACATGGTCAATCCGATGATCAGGAACTGCGGCCACTGCGGGCGCGCCGGATCGATGAATTGGGGCGTCAGCGCGGCCATGAATACAATCGCCTTGGGATTGGTGAGATTGACCAGCAGACCTTCCCTGAACAGACCTTCGGGCGCAGTCAACACGCAGTTCTCGTCAATCTCCTGCGGCGTGGATCGCCATTTCTGGATGCCCAGCCAGATCAGGTAGGCCGCTCCGATGAACTTGACGATATCAAAAGCCAGCGTGGACGCCGTCAATAGGGCCCCCAGACCGACGGCGACAATCGTCAGTTGAATAAGCAACGCGCTCTGCAAGCCAAAAATAACGCTCCCGGCCGCTCCGTAGCCGTAACGCAGACCGGCGCTCATCGACGCGGCGGCGCCCGGCCCGGGTGAAACGGCGATCAGGATAGCCGCCACGAGGAAGCCAAGCCAGAGGGAAAGTGCCATTCCCGATCCGTCCGCTCAGCGCCGCTTCAACTGGCTGAGATCGCGCACGGCACCGGTCGCTGCCGAGGTGGCCATCAGCGCGTAGGCTTGCAGCGCTTGCGAGACGATACGTTTGCGCGGCGCGGCCGGTTGCCAGCCCTGCTCGCCTTTGGCCTCCATTGTCACGCGACGTTGCGCCAGTTCGGCTTCGGAAACGGCCAGATGAATGCGCCGCTTGGGAATGTCGATTTCGATGGTATCGCCCTCTTCGACCAGGCCGATGGCACCACCCTCGGCGGCTTCCGGCGAGACGTGGCCGATCGACAGTCCGGACGTACCGCCCGAAAAACGCCCATCGGTAAGCAGCGCGCAGACTTTACCCATCTCCTTCGACTTGAGGTAAGAGGTCGGGTATAACATTTCCTGCATGCCGGGTCCGCCTTTGGGGCCTTCGTAGCGGATCACGACGACGTCGCCGGCGGCAATCTCGTCGGCGAGAATGCCCTGTACTGCCGCATCCTGGCTTTCAAAAACGCGCGCCTTACCGCTGAACTTCCAGATGCTTTCGTCAACGCCGGCCGTTTTTACGATGCAGCCATCGACCGCGATATTGCCGTAAAGCACGGCCAAACCACCTTCTTGCGAGTAAGCGTTGGACTTGTCGCGGATGCAACCGTGCGTGCGGTCGAGATCAAGTTCCGGGAAGCGACGATCCTGCGAGAACGCGGTCTGAGTCGGCACGCCGCCGGGAGCAGCCTTGTAAAAGGTGGACACCTTGAGATCGTGAGCATGGATGACATCCCACACCGAAAGCGCTGAACTGAGCGTTTTGGCGTGAACGGTCGGCACATCGCCGTGCAGCAAGCCGGCGCGATCCAGTTCGCCGAGAATGCCGAAGATACCGCCGGCACGGTGCACGTCCTCGATGTGGTACTTGTCGGTCATTGGTGCCACCTTGCACAGACAGGGCACCTTGCGCGAGATGCGGTCGATGTCGGCCATCGTGAAATCAAGGCCGGCCTCCTGCGCCGCGGCGAGAATGTGCAGCACCGTGTTGGTCGATCCGCCCATGGCCACGTCCAGGGTCATGGCGTTTTCAAAGGCCTTGAACGAGCCGATGGCGCGCGGCAGTACGGAGGCGTCATTTTCCTCGTAATAGCGCCGGCAAAGCTCGACGATCTGTCGCCCCGCCTTGAGGAACAGGCCCTTGCGGTCGGCATGGGTGGCGAGCATCGTCCCGTTGCCGGGTAAGGAAAAGCCCAGCGCTTCGGTCAGACAGTTCATCGAATTGGCCGTAAACATGCCGGAGCATGAGCCGCAAGTCGGACAGGCGGAACGTTCGATTTCATCGAGTTCGGCGTCGGATACCTTGCTGTCGGCCGCCTTGACCATGGCATCAACCAGATCAAGGTGAATGATCTGCCCACCCTGCGCCTTGTACTTGCCGGCTTCCATCGGGCCGCCGGAAACGAAAATGGTCGGGATGTTCACGCGCATCGCCGCCATCAGCATGCCCGGCGTGATCTTGTCGCAATTTGAGATGCAGACCATGGCGTCGGCGCAATGCGCGTTGACCATGTACTCGACCGAGTCGGCGATCAGGTCGCGCGAAGGCAGCGAATAGAGCATGCCGTCGTGCCCCATGGCGATCCCGTCATCGACGGCGATGGTGTTGAACTCCTTGGCAATGCCGCCGACCTTCTCGATTTCCGCCGCCACCAGCTGGCCCATGTCCTTGAGGTGCACGTGCCCCGGAACAAACTGGGTGAAGGAATTGACCACGGCAATGATCGGTTTGCCGAAATCACCATCTTTCATTCCGGTGGCACGCCAAAGCGCGCGGGCGCCGGCCATGTTGCGGCCGTGGGTCGTGGTACGGGAACGATAGTCAGGCATGGCAAACCTCCAGAACAATAACGATCAGAATCGAGCAAACCATTCTACCGAAGAAGCGCTGCATTGAGTTCGTCGGTACACGCACTCCGGCTCACGGCGTGAAGAAAAGTTCAACGCAGGGAATTCATGGTTAGCGACACCGCCAGCACGGGCAAAGGGGTTGTCCGCATCGTATTCGACCGTGGCCATCTTCAAACCAATGACCAGCAAGGTACGCGCGCCGAAGGCGCGGGGCGAGAGCACGGCAAAAAGATGCCTGCCACGCATTTCCCTTCCGCCTGCGGGTCACCATCGACCCGGATGATGTTCTGCCGATCATGCATTCAGCCGTTGCGCCGTGGCCGCTACCACCACTCGGCTGCCCGTGGCATATTGGCCATGGCCTCACGTGCCACCGCTGCAGGCAAGCAAACGCCAAAATTGTTGCCCCAGTGCTTGATGTCAAGAATAGCTTCAGTCACGGCCCGACGCCTCAGGATTTTTATACGCAGAATGGACATCGCTATTCAAGAATACAACTCTGTTCGCGATGTAGCGTTCGAGGTTAGCGAGGTACAGGTGCTTAACTGGCGCTGTCGGCCATGACCGGTCCTAGCTACCAGCGAAAATACCTTGGGGTGAACGGCAGGTAACTCCTGCCGAAGCAGACCATCAGTTCCGCAACCCACCCGACTCTTGTTCGGCCTGACCGGCCATTGAGAGCTTGTCACTTGAGCGGCCGCGCTGCTTCGCTTTGCCGCCGTTCGGCCATTTTCGTTAAGAATTTTGGTTGGCAAATCTGAGCGGCAGCTTCTATGGGGACTTGTTTGTCAAGCCGTTTTTCATTACGTCATCCATTGCCCAGAGTTCAAGGTCCCCTGATCTGTGCATGCACTGTGGTTGATGCACGCGGTGGCAGGCGGCTAGTCAAGGCCGGCCAAAGGCCGCCCGAAGGGCTTGGCCTTGACGAGACGATCGCCACCGCCGACGCTGACGGAGGGCTTGCTGGTCGAGTAGTTTCGGCCAGCAAGCCTGACGACAGAGGGCGACTCGCGCCCTTCCCGCCGGCGGGAAGGGCGGGGGAATGGGTGGCCGTCGAGTGCATCCATGACCTGGTGTGGCGGCATATGGATTCAAGGTCGGGGTATGACAAGAGTTTGAGCCAGTGCTCGAACGAACTTCTATCCGTGCAGGGTGTGCTCACCCGGCACCTAATGCAGCATGCGCGCGAAGCGCGCTGGCAAACCCCGGTTACCGACGCGCCCCATCTTACGGGACGGTCACTTTTCGGTGACCCGCTGCCGCTACGGGCGCGTCGACCTTTGTTCATGACGGTGCCGTTCCTTGCCTGATCTATGCTGACCTCAGCGGCTTCACGCTCTGGCCCCGACCGGCTTGAGCATGGCACCACTCGGGATGACGCCATGTTCCAGGTAGCGCCACAGCGCGATGGCCAGGCGCCGCGCCAGTGCGACGATGCCTATTCGGCGCATGCGTTTGCCTCTGGCCGCAAAGCGTCGGTTGAACCACTGGCTCAAGGCGCTCTCGGGTTGGTAGCGCAGCCAGCTCCACGCCAGTTCCACCAGCAAGGCGCGTATTCGTCTGTTGCCTGCCTTGCTGATGCCTTGTTCGACCTGGCTGTCGCCGCTGGCGTAGGGCGTTGGCGTGAGCCCCAAGGAACCGGCCAGTTCGCGCCGGTTGCCAAAGTGCCGCCAGCCGAACAGTTCCTTGACCAGCACCCAGGCTCCCGTCGGTCCAATGGCGCGCAGCCGGGTCAGTTGCGTTACCTGAGGCTCCTTGCCATCGACCAGTTCCTGGTGCTGCGCGGACTCCAGTGCCTTGATCTGCTGCTTAACCAGCGCAAGGCGTGCGCTCTCGCGCTCGACTTCGGCGCGCAACGCTGGCGGGACCTGCTCGCAATGGCTGTCCCACCAGCGCGCCCAGTCACGTCCGCCAATGATGACGTGCGGACGCAGGTTGTGCAGCACCAGCAGCGAGCCGATGCGGTTCGTGTGCGCGGTACGCTCGTGCGTCAGCCGTTCGAGTTCGCGATGCAGACGCCGCGCGTCTTCATCTTCGGCCGTTGGTTCATGCAACACCGACCACACGCGTTCGCCCGCATGATGGCGCAGCAGCATCGCCAGCAGCTTGTCGCCATCGAGGCGGTCGGTTTTCGCGCGCCGGGCACGCCGGTTCACTTCGATACTTGCCGCATCAACCACGATGTTGTCAATGCCCTGCTCGGCTAACCAGCGATGGAGCCACCAGCCGTCGCGCCCCGCTTCGTAGCAGGAATGTAATTTGGCCAGGGGGTCGAGCGTGCACCGTTCCTTGGCCTTGCGTATGCACAGCGCAACCTCCGCGGTGTCGCCAGCGTCCACGTTGTATCGGCTCGGGCCGCGGCGTCCATCGCTTAACGTCAATTTCCACACCTTGTTGCTCAGTTCAAAGCTCATGTACAGGCCGGTCGGAATCGCCGTATCCTGGCCATGTAGGACTGTCTGGGATTTAGACATTTCAGCCTCCTTGAAAACGAAGTTTGAAATCACCTTTTTAGCTCAATCCGTTCCGATTGAGTAGTCCCACATAGCATCTTAATGAGTGCACCTGCCGTTTCAGCGAGTAGAATCTGACTCGGCTGGCAGGCAAGACCCGGCCATCAGCCGACGCTCAGGATTTTTCTCCATTGCGGCCTTTCGACCGGGGCGTTCCTCCATACCGGTCACTCAATCGGAGCCACCAACTTGTCCAGCCGGAACGTCGGCTGTACAGCGACAGCCGTCATTTGCATCCCTGAAAATGCAAGGGCTTAAAGGGTCGCTTTCAGAGCCGACCCGCCGTTTAAAGTGCTAGTATTGCATGCCGTTGGCACGCTCCACCCGGCCAGTTCAGACATAGCCGCCCTAAAAATCTAGCTGATCGAACGGCCGGTAAGTCATCAGATACCTGCCGCTCGGCCTTGTAGAAGATCTGCACCCTTATCGACTAATGCGGCCGTTGGTGTTCGGTCCACGTTCCGTCAGCAGTGTGGCGTTTACCTGCTCAAGGCGACACCAGCCGCCAGATTGATCTCTTGACGCTCCGCTTGCAGTTGCTTCCTGCACAACTGAAGCCCAACCGTCAAGAGGCATACACATTCCGGGAAGCGTGGCTCATGCTGTGAGCTAGCACCGCCCCAACAACGAACGTGCAATTGCCTCAATGCGGTTGGTACTCCCGCGAAAAAGCCAGAACGAAAACTCGTCGGCGATTTCATTTCCGGCCAGTCCACCAACGGTACGCCCGTTGCACTCAAGTTCTCCAAAACCACCGAAAGCGCCACCATCGTTATAGACGTGAAACGACAGACCGCGGCAACCCGGCTGCGAATCAGGTTCTTCGACATACTCTGAAGAGGGGTCGTTATAGAAAGAGCGGACCAAAAGTTCCATGCTGGCCGACGGATCATCAAACTCCGTAGCCTTAAGGTAGCCGGCGCGGCCGAATAGTTGAGCCGAGCGAAGTCCGACTTTGTAGCGGCGCTGGCCGGTGATCGCGAATCGCGTAACGCCGTCCCCAATCGTCAGGCAGGATTCGTC
>JANNNT010000388.1:0-5155 GCA_031398685.1 Rhodocyclaceae bacterium
CCGATCAGTTCAAGCATCTGTGGCACATACTCGGTGGCGCGCGGCTCGTGGTCGGGCTTCTCGACACCAAGCGCCAACGCGTCTTCGTTCATGAAGCCGATAAAGCGATTGGTCAGTTCGCCGATCGTTTCCTTGTTCTCCAGCGCACGTTTGATGATTTTGTCATCAATATCGGTAATGTTGCGCACGTAGGTCACTTCCAGACCGCTCGCCCTCAACCAGCGCTGAACCATGTCGAAAATAACGAGCACTCGAGCATGGCCGAGATGGCAGTAGTCATAAACCGTCATCCCGCAAACGTACATGCGAACTTTTCCGGACTCGATGGGAACAAAGACCTGCTTTTCCCTGACCAGGGTGTTGTAGATTTTCAGCATTTTTTAACTCACGAAATCGCCCCATGAAAAAACGGGAGCATAAGGAATACTTTGGATTCGACGCGCTTCTTGTTAGAATTGACAAGTTAAGTCACCCACTTTTACGAAGCATACCATACCGATGCATCCAAACTCCCCAACGCCTTCACTGGCGCGCCTTTCAGCCATTCTGCTTGGCCTGGTTCTGAGCGTTTCCGTTTCCCTTGCCAACGCTCAAACACTGCCGGACATCCAGCGTCTGATGAAGCAGAATCAGATGCCGCAGGCACTCGAAAAAGTCGATATCTACATTTCGACCAAGCCAAAAGACGCTCAAGGCCGTTTTCTGAGAGGTTTGATCCTGACCGAGATGGGACGTCCGGCCGATGCTATCGCCGTGTTTACCAAGCTGACCGAAGATTTCCCCGAATTGCCCGAGCCCTATAACAACCTTGCAGTGCTTTTCGCCCAGCAAAAACAATACGACAAGGCTCGCACAGCCCTCGAGATGGCTATCCGGACCCACCCGAGCTACTCCATCGCGCATGAAAACCTCGGCGACGTCTACGCCAAACTCGCCAGCCAGGCTTATGACAAGGCGCTCCAGCTCGATTCATCGAACGCGACCACACAAACCAAGCTGTCAATGATCAAGGAGTTGATCAGCACGTCGTCCAAGCCGGGGGCGAAACCAGTCGCCACTGCCTCCCCTGCGGCAACTGAACCGGCAAAACCGGCTGCCGTGCCTCCGCCTGCTGCCGCGCCATCCACACCTCCAAGCAAACCGGTTGAGAAAGCGGCGGAACCAAGCGAGCCCGCTAAAATACCGGACGCCAAAGCCCCCGCAGCGAAAACTCCAGCAGCCACAGCAAGTAGCGATGAACCCGATGTCACCAAAGCACTGCAAAACTGGGCCGGCGCATGGTCACGCAAGGATGTGAAGAGCTACCTCAGCTACTACGCCAGTGATTTCCGTATACCGAACGGCATGGCGCGCAAAGCTTGGGAGGCTGAACGTAAGCAGCGCATAGACAAGCCAGGAAAACTGCAGGTCAGCGTTGACGACATCAAGGTCTCGGTCGACGGTGACAAGGCAACGGTCAAGTTTCGCCAGCACTACTCTTCAGCAACACTCAAGTCATCCACCAGCAAGACCGCAATTTTCGTCAAATCAGGCGGCAAATGGCTCATTCAGCAGGAACGCGTCGGCTGATGCGGCGAGTCGCGCTGGCCATCGCGCTGATAACCGTTTGCGCCGTCTCAGGTGCGGTCGTTGTCACGGGACCAAACAAGCGCCCGACTACGTTCTCTGACTCGGGTCCGGAACCGCAGCTATCCAGAATTCTTGTTGACATCGAAAAGAACCATCTCGACACGGCGTTTGAACAAACCGAAGAACTTCTTAAGCGATACCCGAACTTTCGTCTGGCTCACTTGATCAAGGGTGATCTGTTGCTGGCTCGCAGCATGCCGATCTCAACCTTCGGAAATGCCAGCAACGCGCCACAAGAGAAGCTGACCGATTTGCGTGACGAAGTCATTGCCCGCCTCAAGGCTTACCGCAACCGGGCGGCTACCGCCGACTACGTGCCACGCTACCTGCTGCAGATGCCGCCCGACCAGAAACACGCGATTGTTGTCGACACGCAGAAATCGCGACTCTATCTCTATCAAAATGATGACGGCCGGCCACGCTTTGTGGCCGATTACTACATCTCGCACGGCAAACTCGGGGCCGACAAAACTCGCGAAGGCGACAAAAGAACACCGACCGGGGTTTATCACGTCACCTCCAGCCTGTCTCCGAAAAAGGTTGGAGACTTCTACGGCAGTGGTGCTTTCCCGATCAACTATCCCAACGAATGGGACAAACGACAGGGACGCAAAGGTCACGGCATCTGGCTGCACGGCACCCCTTCGGACACCTTCTCTCGTCCGCCAAAGGCGTCGGATGGCTGCGTTGTTCTTTCCAATGTCGACCTGGATTCACTCGCCAAAAACCTGCAAATCGGTTTGACGCCGGTTATCATCAGCAATTCGGTCGAATGGCTCTCGTTTGACGACTGGCAAAGCGAGCGTAGCGCACTTAACAAAAAAATTGAAGAATGGCGTAGCGACTGGGAAAGCAAGGACGTCAACCGCTACCTGAAACACTACTCGACAAAGTTCAAGACCAAGGATCAAAGTCTGGAGCAATACGCTCAGCAGAAACGCCAGGTGAATGCCGGCAAGGAATGGATCAAGGTTAACCTGTCCAACACATCCATGTTCCGCGACCCAGGCAAGGAAGAGCTGGTCGTCGTCACGTTTGAACAGGACTACCAGAGCAATAATCTCAACAACCAGATGAAGAAACGCCAGTACTGGATCCGCGAGGACGGTACCTGGAAAATCGTTTTTGAAGGAGCCGCCTGATGCTTAAAAAACTCGCCATGATGACCGCCGGGCTGATGCTCTCAGCGAGCGCATCCGCCACCCCCTCCGTCGAGATGCAGACCAGCATGGGGACGATCGTCATTGAACTCGATTCAGAAAAAGCGCCTCTCACGGTGAAGAACTTCCTGCAATACGCCAAGGAAGACTTTTATAACAACACGATTTTTCACCGCGTCATCGACGGTTTCATGATCCAGGGTGGCGGCTTCACCAAGGAGATGGGAGAGAAGCCCACCGCCAGCCAGATTCTCAACGAATCAAAAAATGGCCAGAAGAATGAGCGCGGAACGATTGCCATGGCGCGCCGCGCCGAGCCGCACTCGGCAACGGCGCAATTTTTCATCAACCACAAAGACAACTCCGGCCAGCTTGACTACCCGCTGAATGGTGGCGGCTACGCCGTATTCGGGAAGGTATCGCAAGGCATGGATGTCGTCGACAAGATCGCCAAGGTACCGACCGGCAACCGGTCCATGCACCAGAATGTTCCACTTGAACCCATTGTTATCCAGTCCGTCAAAATTATCTCCGATAAAAAGTAAGGAATTTTCATGATCAAGCTGCACACCAATTTTGGCGTTATCGCCATCGAACTCGACGCCGAAAGGGCGCCGGAATCAGCCAAGAACTTTCTTGCCTACGCCGAGGCGGGGCACTACGACAACACCGTTTTTCACCGCGTCATCCCCGGGTTCATGATTCAGGGCGGCGGTTTCGAGCCGGGAATGAAGCAGAAACCATGCAAGGCTCCAATCAAGAACGAAGCCGACAATGGCCTGAAAAACGACGCCTACACGGTCGCCATGGCGCGTACTTCTGATCCGCATTCCGCCACCGCACAGTTCTTCATCAACATCGCCGATAACGACTTCCTCAACTTCAAGGCAGCCAACGCCAATGGATGGGGTTACTGCGTTTTCGGCAAGGTTGTCGAAGGCAATGAGGTTGTCGACAAGATCAAGGGCGTGAAAACCGGCAGTTCAGGTTTCCATCAGGACGTACCGAAGGAAGATGTGATCATCGAGCGTACTGAAATCTGCTGAACATGGTTCTTAGTTCCAGTCTGAACTCCTTGTGATCCATTTCATCTCAGACCTGCATCTTTCGCCGCAAACGCCTGGCGTTGCCCGCATCTTTCTGGATTTTCTCGGGGGCCGCGCACGTGACACAGAGCATCTCTACATCCTCGGCGATCTCTTCGAAGCCTGGCCGGGCGATGACTGCATTGAAGATCCAGAAGACGCGTTTAATCGTGGAATCGTCGATGCGCTGCGTGCCTTGACTGACTCAGGTGTCGGATTGTCGGTGATGCACGGCAACCGCGACTTCCTGCTGGGTGACGAATTTGCCGTGCGCAGCGGGGCTAACCCCCTGCCCGATCCTTACGTACTGTCGCTGTCCGCCTGGCAATTTGTTCTCTCACACGGCGACATGCTCTGTACCGACGACAAGGACTACCAGGCCTTTCGCGCCCAGATTCGTGACCCGGCCTGGCGCGTCGCCTTTCTGAACAAACCACTGCAGGAGCGAAAAGCCATTGCTGTAGCGCTGCGCCAGCAAAGCGAGAACTCGAAGCGTGAAAAACTGCAGCACGGCCAGCAGTACCTGATGGATCTGAATCCCGGTGCCACGGACGATTTTCTGCGCTACCACGGCTACGCCACCTTCATTCATGGTCACACGCACCACCCGGCAACCCACGATCATCTGGTTGACGGCATCCATGTCGAGCGCTGGGTGATGTCGGACTGGCACGAGGATCGCGGCGAGGCTCTGTACTGGGATGGGCAGCAGCTCAGCCGCGAAGTGCTGCGCTGACGCCGTATCGTTGCGTTTGTGGCATTCGCCGTGCCTGATTCTCCGATGATAAAATTTGACCTCCCGTATTTCCGAGCTCTGGATTTCCAATGAACGCTACTGCTTCAGGCACCCTCACCGCCGCTCTCGATGATGAAATCGAACGCAATGTCGCTGCCGCGCTGACCGAAGATGTTGGTAGCGGCGACCTTACGGCGCAGCTGGTTCCGGCAAACCTCACGACACGCGCCACGGTTGTCTCGCGCGAAATCGCGGTGCTGTGCGGCACAGAGTGGTTTGAGCGCTGTTTCAAGAAGCTCGACCCGGCCATCTCGATTGCCTGGAAGGCCACTGACGGCGATTGCGTTGCCCCTAACCAGATCCTGTGCGAAATCGAAGGCCCGGCACGTGCGCTGCTCACCGGCGAGCGCACGGCGCTCAACTTTCTGCAACTGCTTTCCGGCGTGGCAACCAAGGCGCGGCAATACGCTGATCTCGTTACCGGCACCAAGGCGCAGATCGTTGACACTCGAAAAACACTCCCCGGCCTGCGCCTGGCGCAAAAA
>JANNNT010000389.1:0-9481 GCA_031398685.1 Rhodocyclaceae bacterium
TACGCTACGCACTGACCAAACTTCGCCATTCGCTGCAGGATCTGCTATGACCGAGCCGCGCCAAGACCTTCCAACAGACCCGCCACTCTCCCGGCTCTACCGCGATCACGCGGTCGATGAGCCCACTGACGCCGTCGACCAGACCATCCTTGCCGCAGCGCGGCAGGCCGTCGCCGCTGATCCTCACGGCATCCGTCGTAACGGCTCGTGGCAGCGCTGGCGCATGCCGCTAAGCCTGGCTGTTACCGTCATGCTGACGGTAACGCTGGCATTGCTCGTCGAGCATCAGCCCAAGGAAATGTCCGTCATCCCCAGCCACGAAAAAGAACGTTCTGAAAACGCTCGGGACCGCGCCGCGCCTCCGCCGATCCCGGCCGCACCGGCCACCAAAGCGTTGCCGGTACCGGCTGCACCGCAGATTCAGGAAACCGTGCCAAAAGCGGAAGTTGGCCAAAGCGAGCGCGAAAGTTCACGTACTGCGAACACTGCCGATCAGGCGGCAGCGCTCCCGTCGCCCGCCGCCAAGGCTGAAAGCGCAGCTCCTGCAGCCGCTGCCAGCGAGGGCGCGAGCAGCGGCGAAATGCGTGTTTCCCCTGCGCGTCCGGCCGCCGTGCCGCTTGCGAAATCTCGTGCCGACAGCGTACGTGCCCCGGCCGTCTGGCTCGACGAGATTCGCGTTCTGCGTAACTCAGGAAAGGCCGAAGAAGCCGAAGAGCAACTGCGCAAGTTTCGCCTCGCTCACCCCGATTACC
Organism: Rhodocyclaceae bacterium; assembly: GCA_031398685.1. Lineage (GTDB taxonomy): Bacteria > Pseudomonadota > Gammaproteobacteria > Burkholderiales > Rhodocyclaceae > Propionivibrio. Next base: position 753 of record JANNNT010000389.1, read on the forward strand.
CCTTGCCTGAAGAATTTCGCCGGTGATTTAACCCCATTCGGGAAAAGCCCGCGTTTATACGGTCACCTACTCACTCAAGGAGACCGTAATGAAAAACTCTTCTGCCCTGCTTGCCCCATTGTTCCTGGCCGCCTGCGTCAGCATGGCCGATGCGGGAACACTGATCGATGTCAGCGTGACGGATCGCAATACAGGCGAAAAACTCGAGGTGTACCGCCATCAGGGCCGGCTCTATGTTGCCGGAACGCCGGGCAACCGCTACGCCGTCAATCTGCGCAACAAGAGCGGTGGCCGGCTGTTGACGGTCATCTCGGTCGACGGCGTCAATGCGCTGAACGGTCAGACCGCGGCCACTTCGCAATCGGGTTATGTTATCTCGTCCTGGCAATCGGCCGAGATCGCCGGTTGGCGCAAGAGCATGGACGATGTGGCCGCCTTCTATTTCACCAGCGTTGCCGACAGCTACGCCGGGCGTACGGATCGTCCGCAAAACGTTGGCGTAATTGGCGTTGCCGTCTATCGCGAGGCCGAGCCGCTGCCACCCTCGCCGCAACCCGCCCTGTCGGCGCGCGAAGGTAGCGATTCGGGAAGCGCCGAGCGCGCTGCTGGCAAGGCTTCCGACAGCATGGCTGCGAATGCCCCGGTAAGCCCAGCGCCGGCAAAGAGTGAAGCGCTGAGCAAACAGGTCGGCCGGCTCGGCACCGGTCATGGCGAACGCATCAGCGCTCCAACGCAATACACCGAGTTCAGTAGCGCCAGTGAACGGCCGTCAGAAGTCATCACCATTTACTACAACAGTCGCGCCAACCTGCTGGCTCAGGGAGTCATTCCACGTCCGTCGCGTTATGGTGCTTCGAACCCCGTGCCGAACCCGTTCCCAGGCGGGTTTGTGCCCGATCCACGCAGCTGATTGGCGCTTATTCCGGGGCCAGGCGGACAGGCTAAACCGCGTATAATTCGCGGTTTAGCCCATTTTTGCGATCGCTACCCGCCATGCAGGAAAAATACCAGCCCCAAGAGATTGAAATCGCCGCGCAGGCGCACTGGACCAAGACCAAGGCCGCGCGCGCTATCGAAGATACCAGCAAGCCCAAATACTACTGCCTGTCGATGTTCCCGTACCCGTCGGGCAAGTTGCACATGGGGCATGTGCGCAACTACACGATCGGCGACGTGCTGGCGCGTTTTCACACGATGCAGGGCTTCAACGTGATGCAGCCGATGGGTTGGGATGCCTTCGGCATGCCGGCCGAGAATGCAGCGATCCAGAACAACGTGCCGCCGGCGCAGTGGACCTACGCCAATATCGAATACATGAAGAGGCAGCTCAACCGGCTTGGTTTTGCCATCGACTGGGATCGCGAACTGGCGACCTGCAAGCCGGATTATTACCGCTGGGAGCAGTGGTTGTTCACCCGCTTGTACGATAAAGGCCTGATCTACAAGCGCCTCGGGACCGTCAATTGGGACCCGGAAGACCAGACCGTGCTCGCCAACGAGCAGGTCATTGATGGCCGCGGCTGGCGCTCTGGCGCGCTGATCGAGAAGCGCGAAATCCCGATGTACTACATGAAGATCACCGCGTACGCCGATGAGCTGCTGGCCAGTCTCGACCAGTTGGGCGGCTGGCCGGAGCAGGTCAAGCTGATGCAGAAGAACTGGATCGGCAAGAGCTTCGGCTGTGACGTGGGCTTCCCGTTCGATGTGGCGTCGATTGGTTCCGAAGGCGTGCTCAAGGTGTTTACGACTCGCCCAGATACCCTGATGGGCGCGACCTACGTCGCCGTGGCGGCTGAACATGCGCTGGCGACGCAAGCGGCAGTCAATAATCCCGAGCTGCGTGAGTTCATTGAGGAATGCAAGCGCGGCGGCGTCGCCGAGGCCGACATGGCGACGATGGAAAAGAAGGGTATGCCGACCGGCCTTTTCGTTGTCCATCCGTTGAACGGCGAGAAGTTGCCGGTGTGGGTCGCCAACTACGTGCTGATGGGCTATGGCGAAGGTGCGGTGATGGCCGTTCCGGCACATGACGAGCGCGATTTCGCCTTTGCCACCAAGTATGGGCTGGAGATCCGCATGTCTATTGGCTCTCCGGTCGGTGCTTATGCCGATGTGGCGGCGCCCTGGCAGGAGGCCTATTCCGAGCTTGGCGTCTGCGTCAATTCAGGCAAGTACGATGGTCTCGACTATCAGGCCGCGTTCGACGCGATTTCCAGCGACCTCGCCGCCAAGGGGCTGGGCGCCAAGCGCACACAGTTCCGTCTGCGCGACTGGGGCATCTCGCGCCAGCGTTATTGGGGCTGTCCGATCCCGATCATCCACTGCCCGGATTGCGGTGATGTGCCGGTGCCGGATGAGCAGTTGCCGGTGGTGCTGCCCGAGAACGTGACCGTTACCGGAGCAGGCAGTCCGCTGGCCAAGATGCCCTCGTTCTACGAGTGCAGCTGCCCGAAGTGCGGCCAACCGGCGCGTCGCGAAACCGACACGATGGATACCTTCGTCGAGTCGTCGTGGTACTTCCTGCGCTACTGCTGCCCGGACAACGATCAGGCGATGGTCGACGAACGTGTCAATTACTGGTGCAAGGGCGGCATCGACCAGTATATCGGCGGTATCGAACACGCCATCCTGCACCTGCTTTATTCGCGTTTCTGGACCAAGCTGATGCGCGACGTCGGCCTGTTTGGCGAGGTCAAGCTGGACGAGCCGTTCGCCCATTTGCTGACGCAGGGCATGGTTGTTGCGCCGACCTTCTACCGTGAGGGCGAGGGCGGCAAGAAGGACTGGATCAACCCGGCTGACGTCGATCTCACCTGCGACGACCGCGGTCGGCCGGTAACCGCCACACTGCGTACCGATGGGCTGCCGGTGGTCATCGGCGGCACCGAAAAAATGTCGAAGTCGAAGAATAACGGGGTCGATCCGCAGGCGCTGATCGACCAGTTTGGTGCCGATACGGCGCGCCTGTTCATCATGTTTGCCTCGCCTCCGGACCAATCGCTTGAATGGTCGGATGCCGGCGTCGAAGGGGCGTACCGTTTCCTGAAACGTGTCTGGCGTATCGTCTTCGAACATGTCTCCGGCGGTCTCGTAGCCGCCTATGCGGGTGGCGAGTTGTCGGCTGAACTGAAGACTTTCCGTCGCCAGTTGCATCAGGCCATCGGCAAGGTGACGGACGACTACGGCCGGCGCAAGCAATTCAACACGGCCATCGCTGCCGTGATGGAGTTGCTCAACGCATATGCCAAGCTCGGTGAGGATTCAGCCACCGCACGGGCGGTCCGGCAGGAGACGCTGGAGGCCGTAGCGCTGCTGCTCTACCCGATTGTGCCGCATGTTTGCGAAGCGCTGTACGCCGAGCTCAAGCCGGGTCAGATGGCCGGTGTGCAGCTTTTCCCGAAGGTCGATGCAACGGCGCTGGTGCAGGATGAGATCGAGCTGATGCTGCAGATCAACGGCAAGCTGCGCGGCAGCCTGCGCGTTGCCGCTTCTGCCGACAAGTCCGTGATCGAAGCGGCAGCGCTGGCCTCCGAAGTGACGCAGAAGCACCTTGAAGGAAAGTCACCCAAGAAGCTGATCGTCGTTCCGGGACGTCTGGTTAATATTGTTGCGTGAAACTCATGGGAATACAGTGATGCGCTCTACGCTTCGTTTAACCTTCGTTGCCCTGGTTGTGGCGGTCATTGCCGGCTGTGGCTTTCAGTTGCGCGGGGCATATTCGTTTCCCTATGAAAGTATTTATATTTCCGGTGCCGACTATTCGCTGATCGTTGCCAGTATGAAGCGCGCCATCCGTACCTCGGGATCAACGCGCCTGGCCGACAAGGCCGAAGATGCGCAGGCGACCTTCCTGCCGACAGCCGAGGCGAAAGAGCCGATCATCCTCTCGCTTTCCAGTGCAGGGCGCGTGCGCGAAAAACGGCTGCGCTACCGCTATGGTTACCGAATCGTCGATAACAAGGGGCGCGATCTGGTTTTGCCCGGCATGGTCGAACTGACGCGGGATATCACGTACGCCGACTCGGACGTGCTGGCCAAGACACAGGAAGAGGATTTGCTCTGGCGTGACATGGAGAGCGATCTGGTGCAGCAACTGATGCGACGTCTGGCGGCGGCCAAGCCGACGCCACCGGCTGCAGCGGAGTAGGGCACGCAATGCAACTCAAGGGCGAGCAACTCGCAGCCCACCTCGAACGTGAACTGAGGCCGGTTTACGTCGTCTATGGCGACGAACCCTTGCTGGTCATTGAAGCCGCCGATGCCATTCGCGCGGCGGCGCGCCGTGGCGGTTTCGACGAGCGTGAAGTGCTCACGGCCATTTCCGGATTCAACTGGATTGAACTGCACCATGCGGCGGGCAATATGTCGCTGTTCGGCGGCCGCACGCTGATCGATCTGCGTATTCCCACGGGCAAGCCAGGGCGCGAGGGCAGCGCCGCAATACAGGAGTACTGCGCGCATCCTTCGCCCGATGCACTGCTGCTGGTAACGCTGCCGGGACTGGATTGGACAGACGAAAAGGCCGTCTGGCTCAAGGCACTGGCTGAAGCGGGTGTCGCCATCAAACTGATTCCACCCAATCTGTCTGACTTGCCGGCCTGGATTGCCGGCCGACTGCGCCGTCAGCAACAGAGTACGGATAACGACGGCTTACGTTTCATCGCCGAACGCGTCGAGGGCAATCTGCTGGCCGCGCACCAGGAAATTCTCAAGCTGGGGCTGCTTTACCCGGCCGGCGAAATTACTCTGCAACAGGTGCAGGAGGCGGTGCTCAATGTGGCGCGCTATGACCTCGACGGCTTGCGTGAAGCACTGCTGGCGGGTGATGTGGCGCGTCTGACGCGCACTCTGGACGGCTTGCAGCACGAAGGCGAAGCGCCGCCGCTGGTGTTGTGGGCGATGACAGAAGAAGTGCGTGCACTGGCACAGGTCAAGGCCGGTCTAAAGGATAGTCAGTCGCTGGATCTGTTGCTCAAGGATGCCCGGGTCTGGGGACCGCGTCAGTCACTGTTCAAACGTGCTCTGCAACGAATTGACAGCGCCCAGGCCAATGCAGCGCTGCTCCATGCGGCGCGAATCGACCGGATGATCAAGGGGGCTGGTTCGGGTGACGCGTGGGATGAATTTCTGCGTCTTGGACTAAGGCTCGTAACCGGCTGAAAAACTCAGGGAAGGCCTACTGCTTGTCGAGCTTCTCGAGTTTGTCCAGCTTGTCGTCACTAGGCGGCGGTTCGTCGGGAGCCAGGTGTTCCCACAGGCAGTCATCACGCCATTCAAACTCGTCGGTCAGGCCCTGACAGCACTTATTCTGAACCAGACATTCCCCAGAGCACGATTCTTCGACAACGACGACCCGAAGTTCGGGGTCTACTTTCCGCTCGCCATCCCAGTAGCTGCAGGTCGCGCACACTTTTATTTCGGCGGGAAGAATCAGCTTTTTGCCCATGGTTTGAAGGGGAGAGGAATCGGTAATCATGAGAGTTAAATTTTTATGAATGGTTCAATGAAGTTATTTGTTCGGTGGCTATAATCGAGCCTTGGTCTGAAACAAACAGGTAAATCATGGACATCCAGCACTACATGCGGCAGGTCGGACAGCAGGCGCGGGAAGCTTCGCGCGCGATCGCTCGCGCCGACAGCAATGCCAAAAACGAAGCCTTGCGCACCCTTGCTGCTGCAATTCGGCGCAATTCTACAGCACTTCTCGCCGCAAACCAGAAAGACCTTGTGGAGGCTCGTGCGGCAGGTCTTGAGCCGGCCATGCTTGATCGTTTGACCCTCTCTGAAAAAGGCATTGCCGCCATGGCCGATGGCGTCGAGCAAATAGCCTCGCTGCCCGATCCGGTCGGTGAAATCAGCGAGTTGAAGTTTCGCCCGAGCGGTATCCAGGTTGGCAAGATGCGTGTCCCGCTTGGCGTGATCGGGATCATTTATGAAGCGCGTCCCAACGTGACCGCCGATGCGGCGGCACTGTGCCTCAAATCGGGGAACGCCGCCATCCTGCGCGGCGGTTCCGAAGCGATCCACAGCAACCGCGCCATTGCTGCGCTGGTACAGGAGGGGCTAACGACCGCTGGTCTGCCGGCCAACGTTGTGCAGGTCATTGACACCACTGACCGTGCCGCCGTTGGCCAACTGATCACCATGCGCGAATTTGTCGACGTGATCGTGCCACGCGGTGGCAAGGGCCTGATTTCGCGGCTACTGGCCGAATCGCGGGTGCCAATGATTCAGCATCTGGATGGCAATTGTCACGTGTATCTGGACGTTGAGGCCGATGCCGACAAGGCGCTGCGAATTGTTGAAAACTCGAAGACCCAGCGCTACGGGACGTGCAATACGGCCGAATCGCTGCTGGTGGCGCGTTCAGTTGCGGCAAGCCTGTTGCCACCGATTGCCGCCATGCTCATAGACAAAGGCGTCGAAATACGCGGTTGCGCCGAGACACAGGCGTTGGTGAAGGAGGCCGTAACGGCAACCGAGGAAGATTACGCCACCGAGTTTCTGGCACCGATCATTTCGGTCAAGGTGGTTGCCGGCCTCGACGAGGCGATTGAGCACATCAATCGCTATGGCTCTCATCACACCGAAACTATTGTCAGCGAAAACTACACTAAGGCCATGCGCTTCCTGCGCGAGGTCGATTCGGCGTCGGTCATGGTCAACGCCTCGACGCGTTTTGCTGACGGTTTTGAATACGGCCTGGGCGCGGAAATCGGCATCTCGACGGACAAGATCCACGCTCGCGGCCCGGTCGGGCTTGAGGGGCTGACCAGCCAGAAATGGATCGTACTTGGCAATGGGCAGGTGCGCAGTTGAAGCCAATAGTGAAAATAGCGATTCTTACCAAAGGCGGGAAAATGAGAACTCTGATGATGGCACTTGTTGCCGCACTAAGCCTGAACTTTGCCCATGCGCTAGAGGTTGTTGGCGTCAAGTTCGATGATGTTGCGACGCTTGGAAACGGCGATGTCGTCGCCAACGGCGCCGGGCTGCGCAAGAAGGCCTTCTTCAAGGTCTATGCGATAGCGCTCTATCTGCCCGAGAAGCACGGCGAGGCCGACGCGGTGCTGGCGGCCAAGGGCGCGAAACGGGTTTCCATCAGCCTGCTGCGCGATCTGTCGGCGCAGCAGTTCGTTGATGCGCTGCAGGAAGGTATTGCCGAAAACCATACTGAAGCCGAGATGGTGAAGCTCAAGGATCGCGTCAAGCAGTTCTCCGAAGCCATGCTCTCGGTGGGTGAAGCCAAGACCGGCACCATCGTCCTGATTGACTGGATTCCCGAGACCGGCACGCGCCTGACCGTCAACGGCCAAGCCAAGGGCAAGGACATTTCCGGCGAAGATTTTTACCAGGCGCTGCTGAAAATCTGGCTGGGCAAAAAGCCGGTACAGGACGACCTCAAGCAGGCTCTTCTTGGCAAGGCTTCCTGAGAAATCAACCGTGCAACAGCCATTGAGTGCCAACTACCAGGCGGTCGTTGCCGCGTCCGGTTTCTGCATTGGGGTGCGCTGCGACGAGATTGAAATTCATGCGCTTGACTATCTCGAGCCGCGCCCCGAAGTCTCGCCGAAGAACGCATTGGCGGCTGAAGCCGTGCGCCAGTTGCGCGCTTATCTGGCCGATGCGGACTTCAGTTTCAGCTTGCCGCTACGCCCCTCAGGCACGGCCTTCCAGCGCCGTGTCTGGACGCAGATTGTCGCCATTCCCAATCACCAGACGCGGACCTATGGCGAAGTGGCCAAAGCCCTGCACAACGCGCCGCGCGCGGTCGGTCAGGCCTGTGGAGCCAATCCCTTCCCGCTGGTTGTTCCCTGCCATCGGGTAATTGCCACAGGCGGTGGTTTAGGGGGCTTTGCGCGAAATGGTGGCGGTTTCATGCTTGAGGTGAAGCGCTGGCTGCTGGCGCATGAACGTCGCTGAAGCCGGCTCTGCAGATCGCGCAGAGATTGATGCCTTCTGCGACACGCTGTGGCTGGAAGACGGCCTGGCCAAGGCCTCGCTGTCCAGCTATCGCAGCGACCTTATCCATCTTTCAAACTGGCTGAACGAACACAAGCTCGCTTCGCTGTGCAGCGCAGACGAGTTGGCGTTGATGCGCTTTATCGCCGTGCTCTCGCAAACGCTGCGCGCCTCGTCGCAGGCGCGCTACATTTCAACCTTGCGGCGCTTCTACCGGCACCTGCTGGCGCGGGGGCGGATCACTGCCGACCCGACGCTCAAGATCGCCATGCCGGCCAAACCGTCGCGTTTGCCCAAAGTGCTTTCCGAAGTGCAGGTTGACGTCCTGCTGGCCGCGCCACCAACCGACACCACGCTCGGCCAGCGCGACCGCGCCATGCTTGAAACACTCTACGCTACCGGGCTGCGTGTTTCCGAACTGGTCGGGCTCAAACTGCACGAAGTAAATTTCGATATGGGTGTGGTGCGGATTTTCGGCAAGGGCAGCAAGGAACGTCTGGTGCCGCTGGGCGAGGAAGCCATAGACTGGTTGCGCAGCTATCTCGCGGAAGCCCGCCCGGTGCTGCTCAACACGCGGCAGAGCGACGACCTCTTTGTGACAGCGCGGGGGTCGGCGATGACCCGGCAGGCCTTCTGGCAGCTGATCAAGCGCTATGCACTGCTGTCGGGAATGAACCCCGACCGGCTCTCTCCACATGTTCTGCGGCACGCCTTTGCCACGCATCTGCTCAATCACGGCGCTGATTTGCGCGTGGTGCAGATGTTGC
>JANNNT010000128.1:0-10346 GCA_031398685.1 Rhodocyclaceae bacterium
GGCATATCGCCTTGAACCTCATGCGCCTCACCCCCGTTAAGCGCAAGGGCGGTATCAAAGTCCGTCGACTCATCGCCGCTACCTCCGATACCTATCGCGCTCAACTCCTCGGTCTTGTATAAGATTCATGCGATTGCCCTGGCGAATACGCCCCCAAGGTTTCTTGTGGGTTCATTTTTTTGTTAGACTACCCAGTGTTTTTTCCGGTAGCAACCCATGAATATACAGAAGAGCAGGATTCTATCGCATGCCCTTACGGCAATCGAACGATTACATCGCCACCGCTGGGCAGCAACAGGCATCGGCAGTATCACCCTGCTCGGCATGATGGGCGCGCTTGCGCTTGCGCCCTCTGGTGACGACAACCGAGTTCAGTTCCAGTCAGTCCTCGAACAATTGACTACCCCTGCAACGATCCTGACTGCCTCCGGGAACGCCACGTTTCTGCGCGAAGAGCACATTCAGCACTCCGATACGCTTTCCAGTCTAGTCGCCCGGCTTGGGATCTCTGATCCGGAAGTGCTGGAATTCATACGAAAGGACCCGCAGGCCCAGATCATCTCTCGCCAACTGCGTCCTGGAAAAATCGTGTCCGCGAAAACCGGGGCTCAGGGGGACCTGATACAACTTCTTTTTCCGCTCAATGACAAAGATGTAATGGCAGTTGTCGAAAGGCGCGGGAACGGCTTCGCTGCCAGCCAACAGACCTTGCAACTTGAGCCACAGACCGTCATCAAATCAGGCGAGATCCGTAGTTCACTGTTTGGTGCCACTGACGAGGTGGGCATCCCCGATGCGATCGCTACTCAACTGGCGGAAGTTTTTGGGGGTGATATAGATTTTCATCGAGACCTGCGCAAGGGTGATCGGTTTTCGCTCGTTTATGAGACTCTCAACCACCACGGACAACTCATACGCAGCGGACGGATTCTCTCGGCCGAATTCATCAACGACCAGAAGGTTTTTAGCGCTTACTGGTTCCAGACAGAAGACGGCAGAGGCACCTACTACACGGCGGATGGCAAAAACCTGCGCAAGGCCTTCTTACGCTCGCCGCTTGAATTTTCCCGCGTCACATCAGGCTTTTCGAGCGCACGATTACACCCTGTGCTGCAAATATCGCGCGCCCACAAAGGGGTTGATTACGGTGCACCAACGGGAACCCGGGTACGTGCTGTTGCCGATGCCACAGTTGAATTTGCCGGCCGCCAGGGTGGTTATGGCAACCTGATCGTCCTCAAACATCAAAGCAATTATTCAACAGCTTATGGCCACCTGAACGGCTTTGCTGCTGAAATTCGTAAAGGAACCCGTGTCAGTCAAGGAGACACCATCGGATACGTAGGCCAGACAGGTCTGTCCTCCGGACCACACCTGCACTACGAATTCCGGGTCAATTCCAAGCAAATAAACCCCTTGGCAGTGACGATACCTGTTGCAATACCACTTGAAGCTTCACAAATTTCTCGTTTTAAGAAGGCTACTGAGCTGCTACGTGCACACATTGAGCTTGCCAAACAGATCAATCTTGCAACAATCGAATAATGGCTACGTTTAGGTAAGCCTACCCGAAAAAAAGGCGACTCAGGTCGCCTTTTTTTCATTCCTGGACAATTCGCTATCAAGCGGTAAATGACGAACCGCAACCACAGGTTGAGGATGCATTCGGGTTCTTGATTACGAACTGCGAGCCGTCAAGCCCTTCGGTATAGTCAATTTCTGCACCAACAAGATACTGATAACTCATTGGATCAACGAGAAGCGTCACTCCATTTTTTTGCAATGACGTATCGTCTTCGTTAGCAACCTCGTCAAAGGTAAAGCCATATTGAAAACCGGAACACCCCCCACCCGTCACGAAAACACGAAGCTTCAAATCCGGATTGCCCTCTTCATCGATAAGATCCTTGACCTTGCTGGCCGCACTATCCGTAAAAACAAACGGCAAGAGGATGTCAGTAGCTGTATTCATTCAATTTCCTTCCTAAATCTCTGGTTAAAGCCGTTCCGCAAACCACGTCATTTACTGGAAGCCAGCTTGAGTTCCACGGTCTTGGCGCTTATCTGATGCACCATACGCCCCTGTATTACAGAGCCCTGCTGCATTTCAATCTGATGATACTCGACATCCCCTGTGACCCGCGCAGCGGGTAAGAGTTCCAACGATTCGCCCGCAAACACGGGGCCAATCACGGTTCCGTTAATCACCACGTGCCCAACCGAAATCGCACCCTCCACACTTGCTTTTTCGCTGATCACCAGCGTGCCTTCCTGACCATTCTTGCAACTGATGTTTCCACGAACTTCGCCGTCAACGCGCAGCCCCCCGGAAAAAAAAACATTGCCCTCAACACGCGTACCCGCACCAATGAGGCTATCAATACTGTTTTGGGGAGCGCTCCCCTTTTTGAAACCGAACATAAGCAGCTCCGACTAGAGAGTCACGGACTGTTTTGCGCGCACTTTACCGTCCTGTAACAAGCGCGCTTCAACACCAAGTATTACAGCATCTGAGGGCACCGAGAAGCTGCCCTCAAGTCTATGAAAGTGCTTGATTTCGAAGCGAAAACGCTGGGGAATTTGCTCCGTCCCGGAAGGCAGCGTAATCATAGCATCTTTGCCTCCCTGCTGCACTTTGACCAGAAGCTGTAGGGAACCCCTGAATTCTTTGGCTTGACGACCGCCATTGTTAAGTACCAGCAATCGGTAACGATAATCGCCTGGTGTGCCGTCAGCAACAATCCGCAGGTAATCGATCGTCACCCCCACTTCACCGCCTGCCTCTGAGGCTGGCATCAAGGCTTCGAAAAACGCTAGATCCTCTTTTAACGCAGCATTCTCGATTTCAAGCGCCTTGACCTGTCGGGACAATTGTTGTTGCGTTATGCGCTCGATTTGCAGGCTGCTTTCGCCAGATCCAGCAAGACTACGTAACTTGGTCAATTCGGCATCAAGTTCCATGACATGATTACTGAGCATCTGAATTTCACGAGTTGAAGCATTGCTTTGAAACCCGGCGATGCGCCTTCCCTCATCGTATATCCACACCGCTAGCGCAAATGAAACTGACAGAATCACGATTATTGCCAGTGCGCGCCAATACCAGGCCACATGCGTTTTGATTGCCAGCCTCGGAGCGCTAATGCCGAAGCGCTGGCGAAGACGCTTGAGCCTTACGGAAGCACCGGAAGCTGCCATAGTCCTTCAGTTTCCGTCAGGCCAAACATAATATTCATGTTCTGTATGGCTTGACCAGCCGCCCCCTTGACAAGGTTATCGATAACCGAAAGCACGACCAGCGTATTGCCGCCTTGCGGCCGATGTACGGCGATACGGCAAGTATTGGACGCCCGAACCGAACGTGTATCAGGATGCGACTTCGCGGGCATGACATCCACGAAAGATTCGCCTGCATAGCGGTTCTCGTAGAGCACCTGGAAATCATCGTCCTCTTTGATTTGCGCATATAGCGTGGCATGGATACCGCGAATCAGTGGTGTCAGATGTGGCACAAAAGTTAAACCGACCGCTGTGCCGGCAATGCGCGACAAGCCCTGACGAATTTCAGGAAGATGACGATGCCCTGAGACAGCATACGCCTTGAAATTGTCAGAGGCTTCTGAGAATAGTGAGGAAACCTCGGCTTTGCGGCCAGCTCCCGACACGCCTGATTTGGCATCGGCGATCAAGTGACCCGCATCAACCAAACCTGCCTCAATAAGCGGCATGAAACCCAACTGAACAGCTGTCGGATAACATCCCGGGTTAGCCACCAGCCGTGCATCTCGAATCGCAGCCCGGTTAACTTCCGGTAAGCCATAGACAGCCTTCGCCACCCAATCCGGGCTGGAATGCCGCATGCCGTACCATTTTTCCCACTCGGGGATATCGGCAATACGAAAATCCGCTGCGAGGTCGACGACTCTAACTCCTGCATCGAGCAACTCGGGAGCCTGCTGCATGGCCACCCCATTCGGGGTTGCAAAGAAAACCACATCGCACGCCGTCAGATTGGCGACCGCTGGATCTTCGAACTTCAGTGCAACCCGTCCTCGCAAACTCGGAAACATGCTGGAAACAGCGGTACCCGCATCGCCACGGGAAGTGATTGCCACAATCTCAACCGCAGAATGCTGAGCCAGCAAACGCAGCAGTTCGACGCCCGTATAACCGGTACCACCGACAATTCCAACCTTGATCATCAGATCCTCCTTAACAGGTTCGCAATGATAGTCCGCGCACCCCAAAAACACAAAAGCCGCCAAGGAGGCGGCTTCTGATGCGTAGCAGAACCGAGCGTCGATTAACGCTTGGAAAACTGCTTGCGGCGACGTGCTTTGTGCAAGCCCACCTTCTTACGCTCAACCTCGCGGGCATCTCGCGTAACAAAACCGGCCTTCGACAATGCAGGCTTGAGCGCGGCATCATATTCGATCAAAGCACGTGTAATGCCATGACGAACTGCACCTGCCTGCCCGGACTCCCCTCCACCGGCAACATTGACTAGAATGTCAAAGCTTGCTGTCTGTTCAACCAACTCAAGCGGCTGACGAACAATCATTCGCCCCGTAACCCGGGAGAAAAACTCGTCAACCGGCTTTCCATTAACAACGATATTGCCGGTACCACGCTTCATGAAAACGCGAGCTACGGCACTCTTGCGACGGCCAGTGCCGTAGTAGAAATTTTCAGCCATTTCGACCCCTTAGAGTTCCAGAACTTTCGGCTGCTGGGCAGCGTGCGGATGGACGTCCCCCGCATAGCACTTCATCTTCTTCAACATGGCGTAACCGAGCGGCCCTTTCGGGAGCATGCCCTTGACGGCCTTTTCAAGCACCCGACCGGGAAAACGCTGCTGCATCTTGGTAAAGTTCGTTTCGTAAATACCGCCGGGATAACCCGTGTGGCGGTAGTACACTTTGTCTTCGGCTTTGTTACCGGTGACGCGAATTTTCTCGACATTAGTCACGACGATGTAATCGCCGGTATCAACGTGTGGAGTGAACTCGGGTTTGTGCTTACCACGCAGGCGGCGAGCGATTTCGGTAGCAAGGCGACCAAGCACCTTGTCAGTAGCATCAACCACGAGCCATTCGCGCTTCACTTCATGCGATTTGGCGGAGAAAGTCTTCATTTAAAACGCCGTCCTTGTATGCCTGATAACGGAAAGCCGAGCATGTTATTGCAAATCAACTAACTATGTCAATCAATGTTTTGAATGTTGTCAAAAAAAACGCGACTCGCAGGAGCCGCGTTAAATCCACACCAAAGAAGGAGGGTGGAGGAGACACACTTGAACACTAAGAACTGCCTACAAACAAAGCCACCAAACGAGGCTAACTATGCCCTATCCGAGGAAAAATATCAAGATCGATTTGTGCGATGCGGCATAACATCAGATTAACCGTAACACACATCAAAAGAATAATATATACAAAAATATTCATATAGATGCCACATTTATACGAAATGTATTATGTAATAGCTAATCATTGAAGTCCGTCAATAGAGAGTCGGTTGCGCCAATTTTGCTGCATTGCAGCGTCACCCGGTCCGTAAAGCAAGGACACAGTTCCGGCTAGAATGCACGTTTTTGGAAATGCGGAGGTCGTATGGAGTGCAAGGTCAAATGGACCGGTGACGGCATGTCATTTTTGGCAGAAACTGGAAGCAATCATAGTTTTTTAATGGATGGTGCCCCTGACGCTGGTGGACGAAACATGGCGCCACGGCCGATGGAAATGCTGCTTGCCGGCACCGGCGGCTGCACCGCGTTTGATGTCGTACTGATCCTGAAGAAAGGCCGCCATGCAATCACTGGATGTGAGGTCAGTCTGGCAGCAGAGCGTGCAGACACTGAACCCAAGGTATTCACCCGGATTCACTTCCATTTCATTGTGCGTGGTAAAAAACTGAACCCAGAGGCAGTTGCGCGTGCTATTGAACTGTCGAAAGACAAATACTGCTCGGCCTCAATCATGCTAGGCAAAACCGCCGCAATAACTCACGATTTCGAGATCTGTGAAGCCTAGACGTAGTAGGCGGCACGTGTCATTACGCCCGCTGCAAGTCGCATGACAGTCTTGACTGGCAAAGGGAGATCCCGCCCTCCGAGGCGAATGGCCGTCTCGGCGTGAGAAATTTCATCGATCTTCATTTGCTCAACAATCGCGCGAGACTTGACGTCCTGTTCCGGCAACTCTGACAGATGATGCTCAAGATGTGCCTCAACCTGCCGCTCGGTCTCGGCCAGAAACCCCAGATTCCAAGCATCGCCAAGTTTGCCCGCCATAACCCCTAGAGACAGTGCCCCTAGATACCATAGCGGATTCAACACACTTTTGCGCCCACCCAACTCCTTGATGCGCCGCTCGGTCCAGGCCAGATGCTCAGTTTCTTCATAAGCGGCCTTTTCCAGAACTTGGCGAAGCTCAGGGTCCCGACAAGTCAGCGCCTGCCCCTGATATAAAGCCTGGGCGCAGACCTCGCCAACATGATTGATTCTCATCAGCGCTCCGGCATGAATTTTTTCTTCAGCAGACAGGGACTGCTCCACACAACCCAGCCCAGGCACGCTTCTCGTTGTCGGCGCTGCAACAAAAAGCGTTCGCATTGCCTTGTCAAAGCTGAGAATCAGCTGATCAAACATCACGTTGCTTGTCCAAGAGAATTGATTGAAGAAAGGATTTTACGCTTAACGCCTTCCGCCTTGACGCAACACCCGGATAGCGTCGTCAGCGTCTCTGATAGAACCGGCTCCAGCAGAACAAAAGTAACTGGTGTAAAGCTCGACATGGTGATTGTTGCTGCTACCGCGAATCCTAACCCACTTATTACTCTTGGCCTTTGACCAAGTTTTGTCCGATTGGCCAAAAGCATAGAACCTGCGCTCGGCAGTAGCACAGCGCATACCTTCGTAGCTGATGTTCTGAGCTCCAGTAGAACTAATCACCACCAAGGTATAGCGCAGCACATCGTCAGAACCCATTGATAGCGACGCACCGTCGATCATGTATTTGGTACCAGCCAGCGCACCAACCTGAAACTGAATCAGATTGGTATGTTCTGGGAAAGCGGGTAACTGCACTTCAATTTCCGACCAGGTTTTTTCCTCATATTCGTCATCGAAGCCGGCTGCCAACGATTGCGCGGACAAAAATGTCATCGCGAAAGCACAAAACCATTTCACGGCACTCAGAGCACCCATTGAAAAGCCACTCCAGTCGGATCAGGAAAGTCACACAGAAAAGAGCCGAGTCTACTACTTGTACTCATCCCCGCCCTCCGCCATGTCATGCTCGCGCGCGCCGTCTCGACGCGGACGCCGGTGATCTGCATAGAGGAAGCGCGCGAGTTCATTCAACGCCTGCTCGTACACATGACGCTTGAATTCGATTACTGCATCGAGCGAAACCCAGTATTGGTTCCAGCGCCAGGCATCAAACTCTGGGTGATTACAGGCGCGCAACGACACGTCACTGTCTCGCCCGACCAGCCGCAGCAAAAACCAGATCTGTTTTTGCCCTCTGTAACTGCCGCGCCATTCGCGTTTTACCCAGTGTATCGGCACATCGTAACGCAACCAGTCCTTGGTTCTGCCAAGAATACTGACATGTTCGGGGTACAAGCCAACTTCCTCGTGAAGTTCCCGGTACATCGCCTGCTCGGGGGTTTCGCCCCGCTTGATGCCACCTTGTGGGAACTGCCATGAATGTTCACGTATTCGCTTGCCCCAAAAAACCTCGTTCTTCGCGTTACAAAGGATGATACCGACGTTCGGGCGATAGCCTTCACGGTCAAGCATTTCGAAAACCTGCAAAATTTATTGGTTGAATGCATTCTTCCACATTTCAAATGGCTTGGAAAGCTCGCATTGGCGAGCGCGTTCAATAACCCAGCTGAACACGAATAACGTCACGCTTCGTTAATCTGTCTTGTAAAATCCTACTTTTACTTACGAATCCGATTCCCATGCGTTCCTCGCAATTTTTTATATCCACGCTCAAAGAAGCGCCGTCCGATGCTGAAATCGTTAGCCACAAATTGATGCTGAGAGCCGGGCTTGTCAAACGACTGGCTGGTGGCATTTACACATGGATGCCGAGTGGACTGCGAGTACTGCGCAAAGTTGAAAACATCGTTCGCCAGGAAATGGATCGTGCAGGTGCCATCGAGCTGTTAATGCCGGCCGTTCAACCCGCCGAGTTGTGGCAGGAATCGGGGCGCTGGGGAAAATACGGCCCCGAATTGCTGCGCCTGAAAGACCGACATCAGCGTGATTTCGTGATTGGTCCAACACACGAGGAAGTCATCACCGATGTGGTGCGCAAGGAGGTAAAGAGTTACCGTCAGTTGCCACTACATTTTTACCAAGTGCAAATGAAGTTCCGTGACGAGATCCGACCACGCTTCGGCGTCATGCGCGGCCGCGAGTTCCTGATGAAAGACGGCTATTCGTTCCATACCGACTTCACGGATCTGCAACGCGAATACCGCAATATGTTCGAGACTTACACACGGATTTTTACCCGTCTCGGGCTGAAATTCCGCGCCGTTGCTGCCGACACCGGATCAATCGGCGGTACGGGTTCGCATGAATTCCACGTACTGGCCGATTCCGGCGAAGATGCTTTGGCCTATTGCCCCGATTCGGACTACGCCGCCAACGTCGAACTGGCTGAAGCCATGGCTCCGGTCACACCACGCGGCCCAGCCTCCGCGGCAATGCTTAAAGTTCCCACGCCAGGCAAGACCAGGTGCGAGGATGTTGCGGTTTTCCTCAACATTCCGCTGACAAAGATGGTCAAGGCCATTGCCATCATGTGCAATCTGCCTGAGAACGACGCGGTCCAGTTTGCACTGATCCTGTTGCGCGGCGACCACGACCTGAACGAAGTCAAAACCCAGAAAATTGCTGGCGAATTCCGTTTCGCTCGCGAGGATGAAATTATTGCTGCTCTCGGTTGCAAGCCCGGCTATATTGGCCCCGTCGGCATCGAAAACATCCCTGTTTATGCGGATCACAGCGTAGCGGCGATGAACGACTTTGTTTGCGGTGCCAATGAAGCCGGTTTCCACATTACTGGAGTCAATTTTGGTCGCGATCTGGCGGAACCCCTCTCGGTTGCCGACCTGCGGAACGTGGTGGCTGAAGACCCCTCACCCGACGGCAAAGGCAATCTCGAACTCTGTCGTGGCATTGAAGTCGGCCATATTTTCCAGCTGCGCACGAAATACGCCGAAGCGCTGAAATGCTGCTTCCTTGACGAAAGCGGGCAAAGTCAGGTGATGGAAATGGGGTGCTATGGGATCGGTGTTTCGCGCATCGTTGGAGCGGCCATCGAACAAAGTCACGACGAACGCGGCATCATATTTCCGACAACCATTGCCCCTTTCGAGGTGTGCATCGTGCCCATGGGTTACACCAAGAGCGCGGCCGTCAAGACGGCGGCAGACACACTTTATTCCGAGCTCAAGACTGCGGGGGTGGACGTTCTGCTCGACGACAGAAACGAACGCCCTGGCGTCATGTTTGCCGAGATGGAGCTGATCGGCATACCTCACCGTATAGTCGTCGGTGAACGAGGTCTGACCGAAGGGAAACTCGAGTACAAGGGGCGCACCGATACCGAAGCGCAAATGGTGCCAGTTGCCGAGATTGGTGATTTCCTGAAAGCCAGGTTGTGCGCCGAGTAGCACTGCTCCTGGCTTTTCTGCTGCCGCTGACAGTTTCTGCCGGAGCGCAAAAATACGAACCCCTGGCCGCTAGTGTGCAAGCCGCACTATCGCGCACCATCTCGGACCAAGCGCCTCCAATGAGTTCGTTCCTCAACTCGATGGAGGCTATTGACTGGATGGCCGAGATGTCGAGGCGTCTGGAAAAACGTATCGCCGACCGTGAAAGCCGGCTTGAATTCTTGCGCGCCGTGCATTACGAAGCAACGCGCGCCGGGCTTGATCCGCAACTTGTTCTGGGTTTGATTCAAGTAGAAAGCGGATTCAAGAAATACGTCGTGTCGTCTGCTGGGGCACGAGGTTTCATGCAGGTCATGCCCTTCTGGATCAAGGTCATCGGCCGCAGCGATGACAACCTGTTTCACCTCCGGACCAATTTGCGCTACGGCTGCACCATCATGCGCCACTACCTGGACATGGAACGAGGCGACCTCTACCGCGCACTCGGCCGTTACAACGGCAGCCTCGGGCAAGCCGAATACCCGAATCTCGTTCGTGGCGCCTGGCACAATCAGTGGATATACATCAGCAACCGGGTCGCTTCTCGCTAAATCGCCGGGAATCAGTGCATTCCGGGCAACATCCCTTTCATGCCACGCATCAGTTTGGCC
>JANNNT010000129.1:0-5713 GCA_031398685.1 Rhodocyclaceae bacterium
ACCTGAATTGTCATCGCGGACAATAAGGTGCTCGCAGTACGGGTCATAGATGTCCTGATCAACGCCCGGCGTGCGGGTCGGCAGGTTGGCGCCGAGTTCGCCGGCGAAGATGCGAAAACGCAATTTTTGCGCTTCTATAACGTCCCATTCGCTCTGAGCAAGACTAACGGAAAGTTTGGGGCGTGCGGGTTTTGCTTGATGCTGAGTATGGACTTGCAGTGTTGTCATGGTCTATTTCCTCCTTATGTTCGGAATAGACTCTAGACGGACAACGTTACGGGGGGATTTCACTTCGGTTAAATTTCGGTTTAATGACGTTCACAGTCTGCGCCTAGCCAGTGACTCACTTGCCTGGCCACCCAGGCGCCATCGTCCAGCGGAAGGTCGTGCCCGGCCGATGGATGTTCGGCAAAGTCCGTATTCCAGCGCAAGGCAAGCTGGCGCGAACAGGACGTATCGACCAATGCGTCCTGTTGGCTCGCGAGTACAAGAATCGGAAGCGGCGGCCTGGAAAGCGGTGCCCTGTAACGTGCGGCAGCCAGTATTTGTCTGAGTGCATTCCATGAATTGACCGGATATTCGCGCCGATAAGCGACCCAGTTATCAAGCACTTCCGCGGGATGAATTGCCTGGCTGCTGGTGAGTTCAAGAATCGCGCGTTCACAATCCCGATCGCAAGTTCCCAGGAATACAAGCTTCAGGAGACGGGGATAGTTGGCGGGTTTCAGGCGCTGATAGAAGGAACTGAAGGGAGCCATGCTGGTGTTGATCAGGACGCAGCCTCGAATTTCTTCCGGATGGTGAGCAGCCCACGATGTCGCCACCATGGCTCCCAGAGACATCGCCAGCAAATAGTAGGGAGGAAGAATGCCATCTCCAATCAGCTGAGTACGAATACGCTCCGCCATATCCTCAACGTGGAGCGGACTCTTCTGAGCATTCTGGCTTCCGTTGCCGGCCAGATCCGGGGTATGTACCTGTGCATCGGAAATTTCCCGCACAAATGTTTCGGGAAAGTGCCCCCAGTGTCTGCTTTCACGGGTCAGACCGCGCAGAAAAATCCAGGTACTCATGAAGATTTCTCCCGGTACCACTGCTCCAGTGCCTGTTCCTGGCGTCTTTCGCGTTCAATTGCGGTCGGCATCCAACGTTCATGGCTACAGGCGGCCCGGGTGAGAAAATCGAACCAGGCAAGGTGCCGGCGCAGCACACGCTGCAGACGGTGTTCAATCAGGGGATTGAAGATGCCGTGACGGGAGAATATCTGCCGCGGATTTTTCTTGACCCACGCCCATGATCCCATCTCCAGCGTTAGCGGAAGAAAGCTGCGCGCGGGTTCAGTGCCGGACTGCCGGTAAAGGTAATCCCACAGATCGCCGTGGGCCAGGTATTGACGACTCTGTGGCTCGAAAATGTAGCGGTGACTGCTATTGGTCCGGTCGAAAATTTCCTTCAGCGCGTGAATTTCAGGGAGATGGTGTATTGGTTGTACGGTGTGGGCATAGGGAAACCAGATGCGGTCGTTTATGCCAAATCCTGTATGACAGTCCAGCGCAATGCTGAAATCACGTGCCAGTAACTCGTTTCCCACCACCTCACAGATTGCCTGGCTTTCCGCCTCCATCGGGCCATGCAGAGGGCCTCGATACCAGGGTAACCCGGCACTGATGCGCTGCCCGCCGATCAGAAAGGGGACGTGTTCGCGGGCGTCCAGAGGGGCATTGCGCATCAAGTCGACACCGTTGGGATTGGCGCGCGTACCCTGGCACATGCCGCCAGGATTGACGATGGGCATAAATACCAGACGCACCGATTCCAGCTGTCGATGCAGCATGTTGTCCCATTGCAGACGCATGACCAGGCTGTGCAAATAGGCGATAAGCACTTCGGCGCCGATTCGTTCGAGGCCATGAACACCACCGAAAAAGCCAACGGCAGGAACCTCCAGGCTCGGGTTGCCAAGCGTAATGGCGTAAACCGGGAAGTGCTGGTGTCCTGATGCAACTTGGCAAATCACGCGTGTTTCGAGGTGGGCTGACCCCGCCTGGATGATGCGTTCCAACTCGATCAATTCAGGCAGTTTGGATTGGATCACTGTAGGTTGTCGGCAGTATTAGAGCGAGCAGAATACCTCAGGCGCGACTTTCCAGAAGCCCAAGAAACAGCAATGCGCTGATTGGGTCACAGCTTTGCAATGAATTCTTAATATTTCCCTGATAGGGTATTCATGCCTCGATACGACTATTGGGAACGTAATTGCCGCGATCCTGGAATCGATCGCTATGCAGAAGGTCGCTGGTCGGTTTAGTGATGATGTGTGGATGAGCATGTGCTTATTTGATGACTTTTTAAAAGGAAACCTCCCATGCGTAACCTCTTTCGTAGAACCCTTTCGCACCCGGCGTTGGCCTTGGGCAGTACCTTGATATGGGGCTTGGTCGAATTCATGGCGTTGCAAGCATCACGTCGAGCGCTGCATTCAAAACGGGCACTTTTGAAGTCTCGCAGCGCCTCATCGTGAGATTGCTTACAGCACCGCTAGCCTGCGGCTTCCGTGCGTCACCAAATACTAATAAAGCTATGCCAGCCCTTCGATGTTTCACGGAGCGCCGTTAAACAATTCCAGAACGGGGTGTGGCAAGGTTCGCGCGGCTTTCAGATGGCAAATTGACCGATTCAATTCGCTGACCGACTTCCCGAACGCGTCACGCTGATCCCTGCTGGTCTGACCGTAGGTCATGCTTTTGAAACACCGCCAGCGCTTGCCTCCTTTGGCTTGCACAAGCCGGCCTTCAGTAGGCTGGTGATAACCTCGGCAGTGGTAGCAGAAAATCTTGTCTGTCATGGTGGACTTCTCTTCCCGAAAGGCGATGAGCAGATCATCACGCATTCACTTTACAGCCATGTGTCAGAACGTCACGTTTTCAAGACTGACCCGGGATTGTGGATAGTGCCCGACCGAGCCGCTGGGCGGAGTTTGCGCAGCCTGTCAAAGACGGCGATGACGGCGGGAACATAGGCCAGGGTTTCAGGGTAGGGCGGGATTCGGTTGTCGTGCCGGATTACGGCGTTTTCTCAGGGGGACGGCCGGCCGGGGTTGCCGTATGGTGTGGTTGATCGTCGGAAAAGGCGGCCAAGGCCATGAAATATGCTGGGTTGACACAAGCTTTGCTCGGACAAATTCGACGAGCAGTTCATAGCGCTGTCATCACACGGAAAAAATCAGCAGTGATGATGAGGTTTAGCGGATACCGATTGTCCGATTGGGCGTGTCTATGGTCAGAGACACAGAGGGTAAATCGGGATCCACCGCTGGTTGATTATTTTGGAGAGTGCCATGAACGATTTGAGTGTTTCGAACAGCTCGAAAACCTCCTGTACGTGTCGGCAGCGGCCGATGCTTCTGGGCGAACGCTTTCGTCAAACTTGTGCGGAGTTTCTGAACATAGGCCGTAGCGACTTCGTCGACCGCCTGTTCGGTGAATTGACGCATTTCTCCTATGTGGTCGAACTGGGCAACAAATCGTCGTTTGAAAGGAAAAATTCTTGAAGCGGATTAGGTCACTTTTCATTCCAGCAATCGTTGCATGCGCACTCTTGTTGACGGTACTTCCCAGACTAGAGTGACGATAACAACGATACCGTTCACTCAGCCGTCGTCGTGCGCGACTAACTACAGGGTGACCAGCGGACGCTCGGCGGGTGCTTCGCTAGAATGCAGAAACGAAGTTCGTCCTGGGCGACGCTCCCGTTGCTAAAGACCCGGATGGCGCCGTTGAATCCTGGCTTATCGTTGTGCCGGATTTGAAATCGTGGGGTGCTGACCGGCTGTCTGCGGGACGATCAGGGACGCGTTCCGTCCCTTGCTTCCGAGCCGATGGAAAAATCCTGGATCGAGCCCAGTCATTTGCAATGCTTGCGCCAATCACGAAAATCAGGCAGGCGACCAGGCTGATGCGGCAGCGTTGCGCACGTCGGGCGGGGGAGAGTATGGGTTGATCTGTGTCCATATGGGTTGTCTTCCCTGTTACAAAAAGTACGGGCGGTGTAGCCCCGTTCAATTTCCTATGGATGCTCGGATAACCAGTTCAACAGATCTACTGATGGCATCGGCCGAGCGTGAAAATAGCCCTGTATTTCATCGCAGGCACAGGCACTGGTTTGAGCGAACTCGGCCGCTGTTTCGACACCTTCAGCGATCACCTCCAGCGAAAGGCTTTTGGCGAGGGAGACGATGGCCTGAACGATGGATTTGTTGGCCGGCATGTTTTCGATGCCACGGACGAACGACTGATCGATCTTCAGACGATCAATGGGAAAGCGCTGCAGGTAGCTGAGATTGGAGAAGCCCGTACCGAAATCGTCAATGGCCAGTTTGACACCAATTTGTTTGAGCTCACGCAGCGTGTTTAACACATCGTCGGCATGATGCATGGCGATGTTCTCAGTCAGTTCGAGCTCAATGAAACTCGGATCAATCCCTGTTTCGTCGATGATCTGGCGCACGACTTCGGTGAAGTTGTTTCGCCGGAACTGCACGGCTGAAATGTTGATCGCCATGCGTAGCGGTGGAACGTGGCACATGGCCCAGGCACGTTGCTGGCGACAGGCTTCGCGCAGAACCCAGTTGCCGATATCGATGATCAACCCACTGTCTTCTGCAATCCCGATGAAGACAGAAGGCGCGAGCAAGCCTCGAACCGGGTGCTGCCAACGGATCAGGGCCTCGACACCGATAATCGTTCCTGTTGCCACGCTCACTTGCGGCTGGTAGTGCAGCACCAACTCGTTGTGGGCAATGGCTTGTCTGAGATCTGCCTCCAGGGAGAGATGATCCATCGAATGCAGTAGAAAACTGGGGGAGTACTCACGGAATGCGTTGCGGCCGCTTTGCTTGGCCTCATACATTGCCGCATCGGCTTTGGCGAGCAGATTGTCACTCTCATGTTCGTCGCGCGGATAAATGGCAATACCAAGACTGACAGTAATGAAAATTTCGCGTTCGAGGATGCGGAATGGCAGGCGGAAATAGTCGATGATTCGTTGTGCAGTGACTTCGGCGTCACTTGAGTCCGATAAATTCTGGAGGAGAACGGCAAACTCGTCGCCTCCCAGGCGCGCCACCGTATCGTTGCCCCGAACGCAGTATTCAAGACGTTCCGCTACCGCTTGCAGCAGGAGGTCGCCAAAGCTGTGTCCCATCGTGTCGTTGATTTGCTTGAAGCGATCAAGGTCGATGAACATCAGACCGACCAGCGTTCTGTTTCGATCAGCTTCCCTGCAAGCCATGTGCAAGCGGTCGGTCAACAGCATGCGATTGGGTATCCGGGTCAGCTGATCGTAGTGCGCCAGATAGTAGAGTTCAGCCTGTTTACGCTGGGTAATGTGATTCAACAGACCATGTCCGTTGGCAATTCCCAGGTATTTTTCGTTTTCGGTCACGATGAAACCGCTGACCATGTGCTGCATTCCGGCGTCGATGATGATTGCCGCCACGTCATCAATCCTGGTGGCGGCATCAACCACAATCGGTTTCTTGTTGATCACCGCCGTAATCTCGCTCAGCTGCGAGATTGGCTTCCTGCCGAAGAGCTCAATTGAGTATGTACGGCTGAAGTATTCGATATAAGCATGCCGCTCAATCAGTGCGTGTGGCACACCGGCCGAATTGATCACGGGAATCGCATAAAGGCTGGCATCTTGCAGGAACAGA
>JANNNT010000142.1:0-4541 GCA_031398685.1 Rhodocyclaceae bacterium
CGCAGGCTGTCGAGCGTGTGTTGGTCGTACATATCCAGTCCTTCACTGTTGACGCGCTGCGCGCCGAATAGATCACGGGGCAGCGGGATTCCGGGGTGCGGCTTGACGGCCAGGGCGGCAACCGCTTCCATCGGGTCGGCCACCAGTTTTTCGATCGGCAGGACGGCATCGGCGATGCGATTAACGAAGGAGGAATTGGCCCCGTTTTCGAGCAAACGGCGCACCAGGTAGGCAAGCAGGTCTTCGTGGCAACCGACCGGGGCATAAACGCGGCAGGCGCGACCCCATTTGCTGCTGCCGACCACTTCGTCGTAAAGCTCATCACCCATGCCGTGCAGGCGCTGGTATTCCCATTCGTCGCTGCCGGCGCTAGCGGCAATTTCGGCGACGGCGGCCAGCGTGTGGGCGTTGTGCGTGGCAAACGCCGGGTAGAAGGCGACCGGATCGGCGAGCAGGCGCTTGGCACAGGCGATATACGAAACATCGGTTGACGCCTTGCGCGTGAATACCGGGTAATCGGTGAGGCCGCGTTCCTGGGCCATCTTGATTTCAGCGTCCCAGTAGGCGCCTTTGACCAAACGCACCATCAGCCGGCGATGGGCGCGATGCGCCAGGTCGGCCAGCCAGTCGAGCGTTGCCAAAGCACGCTTCTGATAGGCCTGGACAGCCAGGCCCAGGCCGTTCCAGCCGGCCAGCTCCGAATCGAGCGCGAGGGCTTCGATGAGATCGAGCGAGAGTTCCAGTCGATCCATTTCCTCGGCATCAATGGTAAAGCCGACGTTGAGTCCCTTGGCTTTCAACGCCAGCGCCTTGACCGCCGGCCACAGCTCGCGGCGTACACGGTCCTTGCTGGCGACTTCATAACGCGGATGCAACGCCGAGAGTTTGATCGAAATCGAGGGCGCTTCCAGCGCCGGACGACCGCCCGCCGCGGCGCCGATGGCGGCGATGGCCGCCGTGTAGGACTCGAAGTAGCGTAGCGCGTCGTTGGTGCAGCGCGCCGCTTCGCCCAGCATGTCGTAGGAGTGGCGGTAGCCGTGTTTCTCGGCACTGCGGGCGCGGTCGAGGGCTTCTTCGATGTTGCGCCCCATGACGAACTGTTTGCCGAGAATGCGCATGGCGGTGATCACGGCCTGGCGGATCACGGGTTCGCCGGCACGGGCAATCAGCCGTTTGAAGGTGCCGCCAAGATTCTTGTCGTCGTTTTCAAGATTGACGATGCGGCCGGTGAGCATCAGCGCCCAGGTCCCGGCGTTGACGAAGGTGCTGTGCGAGGTACCGAGCCGCTTTTCCCACTCGGTGTTGCCGATCTTGTCGCGGATCAGGAGGTCGACCGTTTCGGCATCGGGAATGCGCAGCAGCGCTTCAGCCATGCACATGAGGACGACGCCTTCGCGTGACGACAGGTCGTAGGTATTCAGGAAGGCGTCGATGCCGCTGGTCTTCAGGCGGCTGTCGCGAATGGTCTGCACCAGCGGCCGGGCGCGCGCAAAGATGCGCTGCTGTTCGGCGGGCGTGAAGCGGGCGCGGCTGACGAGTTCGTTGACGATAGTCGTTTCGTCGATGCGGTAAGTGTCACGCAACGCCTGGCGTAGCGCGCGGGTTTTGGCAACGCTCATGCTGTCTTCCGATCAAGGAAACCGGCCAGCATCAAATGCCGGCCGGTGTTCTGAAATGCCCGTCGCCGGGTCAGGCGGTACGCGGTCCGTCTCCGGTCCGTCCGAACGGGCTGGCCGTCCGACGCGCCGCTGGATTACTTCTTGACGTAGTCGTACTGGCCGCCCTTCCACTGATAGACCATGAAGCCGGGCAGCTTGTTGTCGCCCTTGGCGTCAAAGCCCAGCTTGCCGATGACGGTGTCGAAACTGCCCGTGCGCATCGCTTTTTCCAGGTCGTTGTACTTGGTGCTCTTGCCTTGTTCGGCGGCCTGAGCGAACAACTGCATGGCGGCGTAGGCGTACATCACGTAGCCTTCCGGCTCGACCTTGGCGTCGCGGAAGCGCTTGACGATGTCAGCGGCGGCCGGGTTCTTGCGCGGATCGGGAGAGAAGGTAAACAGCACGTTGTCGGCGCTGGCGCCGGCCGCCGTCACCAGTTCCGAGTTGGTCATCGTGTCGCCGCCCATGACCGTCAGCTTGAGGCCGGCTTGTTGTGCCTGACGCAGGATCAGGGCCACCTCGGTGTGGTAGCCGCCATAGGCCATGACTTGAACGCCGGCCGACTTGAGCTTGCTGACCAAGCCGGAGTAATCCTTCTCGCCCGCCGTGATCGACTCGCGCAAGGCCACCTTGACCTTCTTGCCTTCGATGGCTTTGGCGATTTCATCGGCCAGGCCCTTGCCGTAAGCGCTCTTGTCGTCGACGACGGCGATTTTTTTGTCCTTGAAGTGATCCGCCAGATAGCTGCCGGCAACCAGGCCCTGCTGGTCGTCACGACCCATGATGCGGAAGATGTTCTTGAGGCCGCGTTCGGTCACCTGCGGGTTGGTCGACACGGTCGCCATCGGGATTTGCGATTCGTTGTAAACATCCGAGGCGGGAATGGTCGAACTCGAACACCAGTGACCGTGCATGAACACGATCTTCTTGTTGACCATGGTATTGGCGACGGACACCGCCTGCTTCGGATCACAGGCATCGTCGCCGACTTCGAGCTTGATCTTCTGGCCGAGCACACCGCCCTTGGCGTTGATGTCGGCGATCGCCATTTCAGCGCCCTTGCGGATCTGATCGCCAGCGGAGGCGTATTGGCCTGTCATCGGGCCGGCAATCGCCACCAGATGATCGGCATGAACATGGGGGGCGGCAAAGGCCAGCAAACTGAATCCGGCCAGCAGAACATTCTTGCGCATTGACTCTCTCCTATGATTTCGGTGGGCGGGGGGGTGATCTACACATGAAACAACGGCGACGGCACTCTCGATGTCTTGGCGCCGAATCGTGGCCTATCGACGAACTCGGACAACGACAAGAAGGAGATATTCTAACCGCAGGTCACGCAGAATTCTTCATTCGTTTGCCCGTCGAAAATCGCCGGGATCGGTTCATGGCTGGGGTTTTGGTGCACAACCGACCGATGCTAATGCAAGTTTATTGAACCACCCGCTCCTTGCGCAGACTTTCGCCGATTCTTTCCTCGGTCAGCCCCGGCACCAGCGTATGAATGAACGCATAGGCGTAGCTTCTGAGGTAAACCCCGCGACGCAGCGCAAGGTGCGTGGTGTTCGCCTCGAACAGCCCCGGCAAGTCGAGACGCACGAGGTTGCCGTCGCGCTCCGGGTTGTAGGCCATCGAGGCGACAATACCGATACCCAGACCGATATCGACGTAAGTCTTGATCACGTCGGCATCGATGGCCGAGAGCACGATATCCGGAATCAGCCCCGCTTCGGCAAAGCTGCGGTCGATATTGGTGCGACCGGTAAACCCCTCGTGATAGGTGACAATCGGATACTCGGCAATGTCCGCCAGGGTGATCGCCGACAATTCGGTCAGCGGATGCCCCTGCGGCACGATCAGCGCGTGATGCCAGGAGTAATACGGAAAGGTCACCACCTCCGGCACGCTGCTCAGCCATTCGGTGGCAATCGCGATATCCACCTCGCCCGCCGTCAGCAGTTCGGCAATCTCGCGCGGGCTGCCCTGATGCAGCACCAGATGCACTTTCGGGTACTCGGCCTTGAACTGCTTGATCACCTCCGGCAACGCGTAACGCGCCTGCGTATGCGTGGTGGCGATCACCAGGTTGCCGGTCTCGCGACTGGAGAAATGATCGGCAATGCTGCGCACGTTCTGCACGTCGAGCAGGATGCGCTCGACCACCGTAAGCAGCTCCCTGCCCGGTTCGGTCAGGCCGAGCAGGCGCTTGCCGCGGCGGACAAAGATCTCGATGCCGAGTTCGTCCTCAAGGTCCTTGATGTGTCTGGAAACGCCCGGCTGCGAGGTAAACAGCGTGTTGGCCACCGTCGTCAGGTTGAAGTCCTGGCGTACGGTTTCACGCACGATGCGCAATTGCTGGAAGTTCAATCGGATTCTCCTGGGTGGTCAGAGGTTTCCTAGCAGTCTAGGACGACACCCATAGATCACGAAATAATGATTTATTCCATAAATAGACCAATTGGCAATAAGGCATGATGAGCGGTGGCCTTCGCGGCCGACGCAATACATCAACAAGAAAGGCCGACCGCGCCTTTCTTGTTGACTATCTGCACTCTACTTGTGGCCCGGCTCGTAGATCTTGTCGAAGAAGCCGCCATCGGCGAAGTGCGCTTTCTGCGCCTTGTCCCAGCCACCGAAGACCTCGTCGATGGTGATTAGATTGACCTTGGCAAACTGCCCGGCATATTTGGCCGCCACCTTGGCGTCACGCGGACGGTAATAATGCCTGGCGGCAATCTCCTGGCCTTCCGGCGAATAGAGATAGTCGAGGTAGGCTTGCGCTACTTTGCGCGTTCCTTTCTTGTCGACCACCTTGTCGACCACCGAAACCGGCGGCTCGGCGAGGATGGAAAGCGACGGCGTAACGATCTCGAACTTCTCCGG
>JANNNT010000148.1:0-2927 GCA_031398685.1 Rhodocyclaceae bacterium
CCTATCTCGAACGGGATATCCCGGCGCTCGGCCCGCGCATTCCGGCCACAACCTTGCGTCGCCTATGGACCATGCTGGCGCATACACAAGGCGGTTTGCTCAACCAGTCGCAGCTGGCGGCGTCGCTGGCGATCAGTGGTCAGACTGTCGCCCGCTACATCGATTTGTTGTGCGACCTGATGCTGGTACGTCGCCTGCCCGCCTGGCATGGCAACGTCGGCAAGCGCCTGGTGCGCGCGCCCAAGATGTATGTGCGCGACAGCGGCGTCGTGCACGCGCTGCTCGGGCTTGTTCGTCTGGACGACGTCCTGGCCCACCCGGTGGCTGGGTCGAGTTGGGAGGGGTTTGTCATCGAGCAATTGTTGGCAGCGGCTCCCCATGCTGAAGCGAGTTTTTACCGCACGTCCCACGGTGCCGAGGCCGATCTGGTGCTCGGCTTTCGCGATGGCGAGAATTGGGTTGTCGAAATCAAGCGCTCTTCGGCGCCTGTGGTGTCGAAAGGCTTTCACCTTGCCGCCGCCGATGTGAAGGCGGCGAGGAAGATCGTGGTCGCACCGGTAGCGGCGTCGTATCCAATGCGTGATGGCATCGAGGCGCTGGATCTGCTAACCGCCGTCGCCAGGGTGGCGGAGAATTAACTGAGTCCGCTTCGGTTTGTTTCTTGCAACACCGGTGAAACACGCCGATTACGGTTTAATCAGGAAGCCAAGTCATGAAGAATTTTCAAATCCTTTGCTACGGTGATTCAAATACCTGGGGGCATATTCCCGTAACAGCCGGCCGCTACCCGCGCTCAGCGCGCTGGCCCGGCGTCATGGCTGAGCGGCTGGGATCACGCTTTGCGGTGATTGAGGAAGGGCAGTGCGGGCGCACCACGGTCTGGGATGATCCGCTGGAAGGCGACAAGAATGGCTTGCGTTATTTGCCGGCCTGCCTGGAAAGCCACATGCCGCTTGACATGGTGATCCTGATGCTGGGGACGAATGATCTGAAGGCGAGGTTTTCACTCACCGCGCTGGATATTGCCCTCGGCGCGGAACGTCTGGTGCAGGTGATTCTGAAATCCGGTTGCGGCGTGAGCGGGCATCCTCCCGCCATTCTGCTGGCCGCGCCGCCGCCGATAAATCCACTCGATGACGTGGGCGCGGAAATGTTCTTCGGTGGCCGCGAGAAATCGGCATTCCTGGCGCGGCGTTATGCGGCGGTGGCCGAGAAGTGGGGGTGTCAATTCCTGGATGTCGGCACCGTCATTGCCGTTGATCCTGCTGACGGCGTTCATTACAGCGAGCAGTCGCATCGTCTGCTTGGAGAGGCCATGGCAGATCGTGTGTCGTCGCGGTTTTCAGTGGAAAAATAGAAGGAGTCCGGCGCCGCGCCGCGATGTCTGGTCGAAATCATGCAGAAAGAACATTCGTTAGTCATCTGCAACGCCCGTCAATTGGCGGTCTACAAAGGCATGCCGTGGAAGGCGCATGGATATTGGCTTCCACGACATTGATTTAAAGATGCCTGTATTTGCTGCGTTTCAGACCGGATTAGATGGGGAGTCGGAAATTAGTCAGGATAAACTCAAGAAACAAACTGCAAGGCCCGCCGAAACAATTGTCAGTGCTTTCAAGGGAAGGATATTTTATGGGTGATCAATTCCAGTCTCTGGATCAGGTCAAGGCCTCTGCCATCGATATGGTCATCAAGTTCGGGCCGAAGCTGGTCGTCGCGATCGTCATTCTTGTCGCGGGCTACACGGTCGCGCGCTGGGTGGGCGCAATGCTGGAGCGCTTGCTGGTTCGTTTCAAGCTCGAAGCGCCGATTCGCTCGCTGCTGGTGCGCGTCGCGCAACTCGTGGTCATCGGCCTGTTCGCGATCATGGCCTTGCAGAATCTCGGGGTCGAACTGTTGCCGCTGATTGCCGGCCTTGGCGTGGCTGGCGCAGGGGTTGCTCTGGCCATGCAGGGGCTCCTCGGTAACATGGTTGCCGGTCTCACCATCATCTTTACGCAGCCCTTCCATGTCGGCGATTACCTTTCCATCGCCGATGAAGAAGGCGAGGTGCTCGACATCAGCCTGTTCAGCACCACGCTCGGGCATACCGATCGCTCGAAGGTGCTGATTCCGAACCGCAAGATCGTCGGCGAGATTTTGCACAACTACGGCAAAATCCGGCAACTCGACCTGGAGGTTGGCGTGTCCTACGGAACCGATGTGAACATCGCCTTGCGCGTGATCGACGAGATTCTGCAGGCCAATCCGCGTGTGCTGCAGGATCCGGCGCCAGTGTTCGGGATCGAGCGGCTCGCCGATTTCCGCGTGGACATCAGCATCAACCCGTGGGTCAGCGTTTCCGATTACGTCGCGGCGGGGAATGAAATCAACAAGGCGATACTGGAAACGTTCAGGGCGCAAAATATCGACATACCGTTCCCGCAGCGGGAAGTGCGGATGCTGGGGAGTGTTGCCTGAGGAACCCGACACGATCAGCTGAACCTTGTTCAGCTTCCAAATCCATCGTCTGGCGCGTGGCGCTGGCCGTAGTGCTGACTCTGCTGCTGATCGCCGACCAGCTTTTCCCGCCGCCGCTTCCCGGTCGTTCCGCACCGCATGCTCAGGTTGTCGTCGCCCGCGACGGCACGCCGTTGCGCGCCTTTCCTGATCGCGCCCACATCTGGCGTCATCCGGTGCGCAGCGATGAGGTTTCGCCGCGTTACGTCGAGGCCGTGGTCGGTTACGAAGATCGCTTTTACTGGTGGCATCCCGGCGTTAATCCGTTTGCCTTGCTGCGCGCGGCAAGGCAGTGGGTGTGGCATGGGCGCATCGTTTCCGGCGGTTCGACGCTGACCATGCAGGTGGCGCGCATTCTGGAACCGACACCGCATACGCTGCCCGGCAAGTTGCGCCAGATCGCGCGGGCGCTGCAACTTGAACTGCGC
>JANNNT010000213.1:0-9231 GCA_031398685.1 Rhodocyclaceae bacterium
GCGTATTCAATACGGCTTTTTGCGCCTTTCTGACTGTCCTCACAAAAAATCGGTTGACAGAAAAATTGGAGTATGCGTTAATAACATGTAACACAAGTTACAAGCGTACAAGTCATGGAAAACACTCACAAAAACGACGGGAGCCTCCAGGGTTGGTGATCGGGCACCGGTTCCTTTCGCCCCCGTGCTTGCCGTACAAACGACTAAATCGACGACAACGTCTATCTGCCGATCAACGGCGTCAAAGCCTTCAGTGACTTTGCCGAGAACGCTGACGGAAAGTTGCTCAAGGGTTTTTGGAAAAGTATGCCTCTTAAAAGGAGAATCAAGTGGTTAATGAAGTGATGATAAAAGAGCTCAAGGACATGGCCTTGCAGCTCCGTTGCAATGTGCTGGAAATGATAGGCGTTGGCAAGGCGGGCCACTGGGGCGGGTCGAGTTCGCTGGCGGAGGCGATTGCCGTTCTTTATTTCCACAGCATGAAACTGGATAAGGCCAATCCCAAGGGCCCCGAGCGTGATCGTCTACTCCTGTCCAAAGGCCACGCGGCGCTTATTCAGTACGCCGCCCTTTGCGAGCTCGGCTATTTTCCACGCGAGGAACTGAAGAAGGTGAAGAGCCTCAACGGCCTGCTCCAGGGACACCCGGACCTGAGTGTCCCTGGTATTGAGGCGGTCACGGGATCTCTCGGACAGGGTCTTTCGCTCGGAGTCGGCATGGCGCTCGCTTTCCGGCTGGACAAGAAATCAAATCATGTCTACGTGATCATGGGTGACGGCGAACAATCCGAGGGCCAGCTCTGGGAGGCGGCGATGGCCGCAAGCAATTTCAAGATTGATAACCTGACCGCATTCCTCGACTGGAACAAGATCCAGGCCTCCGGCCGGACTGAAGAAATCTTCAGCATTCCGAACCTTGACAAGAAGTGGAGCGCCTTTGGGTGGGAAGTCATCACCGTAGATGGTCACGATATAGAAAGTATCATCGGAGCAATCGAACAGGCCAAAAGGATTAAAGGGAAGCCGTCGCTCATCATTCTGGATACCATTAAAGGCAAGTGTATTTCATTCGCCGAGAATACCCCGGCCTACCACAACGGAATTTTCGACAACGCCAAGTACGACCAGGCAATGGCGGAGCTCATCGCTCAGAAAGAGATGGTCTGATCATGGAAAAGAAAAGTTTGCGCCTGGCCTACGGCGAAGCCCTGGTCGAAGAGGGGAAAACCAATAGGGATATCGTCGTTCTCGAAGCGGACCTCGGAAAATCGACCATGTCCTGTTTTTTCAAGGAAGCGTATCCGGATCGCTACTTCGAGATGGGGATTGCTGAGCAGAATATGGCCTCCACTGCAGCGGGTCTGGCCCTGGCCGGAAAAATCCCTTTCTACAGTACGTTCGCGGTGTTTGCCGTAGGCCGTGCCTATGACCAGATTCGTTGTGGCATTGCCATCCCGGAAGCCAACGTGAGGATCTGCGGTTCCAGCTGCGGACTGTCCGACTTCGGCGACGGCAAGACACACCAGTCGATCGAAGAGGCCAACATCATGTGCACCATCCCCGGCATGACGGTCCTTAATCCCTGCGATGCGATAGAAACCAGGAAGATGATGAAGGCCATGGTCAAGCACCAAGGCCCGGTCTACATTCGCATCAACCGCAACGATCTCCCCGTGTACACCTCGACCGAGGACGAGTACGAGATTGGCAAGATGTACCGGATTGTCGAAGGCAGCGATGTCGTCATTTTCGCGACGGGTGCCATGGTCTGGAAGTCGGTTGAAGCAGCAGCGATTCTGACGGCTGAAGGCATTTCCGCCGAGGTTATCAATGTCAGTTCGCTCAAGCCACTCAGGAAAGAAGAGATCCTCAAATATGTGGGTGGCAAGAAGGCCATTGTCACCGCGGACGAATCCACTAAAATCGGCGGCCTTGGCAGCGCCATCGCTTCCCTGATCATCGGCGAAGTTAACCTGCCGTTCGAGCAGATCGGCGTAAACGACGAATTTGGAACATCTGCGCACAGCTACGAGGAGCTTCTAGTCAGGTACGGCCTGACCGAGAAGGATATCGCACAGGCGGCCAGAAAAGCGCTCACGAAATAGGAGAATGAAATGAACATCGGTTTTATCGGACTGGGAATCATGGGTCGCCCGATGGCGAAGAATCTGCTCAAAGCCGGCTACACGCTGACCGTCTACGACAAGTTCGCCAACTTCGACGACCTGGTCGCGCTCGGCGCCAAGGGAGGCGTGTCCAATAAAGATGTCGCTTCCCATAGCGACGTGATCATCACCATGCTGCCCAACTCACCGCACGTCAAAGAAGCTGTACTGGGCAAGGACGGCGTTCTGGACGGCGCGAAGCCGGGAACCATCCTCGTGGACATGAGTTCCATCGCGCCCGGCATTTCTCAGGAAATCTGCGCGGCCGTCAAGGAGAACGGGATCGTCATGCTCGACGCGCCGGTTTCCGGCGGCGAGCCCAAGGCTATCGACGGCACATTGGCCATCATGGTCGGTGGCGACGAAAACGCCTTCGTGACAATCAGGCCGATTCTCGAGAAGATGGGCTCGTCAGTCGTCCATGTCGGTGCAATCGGTGCCGGCAACGTCACCAAGCTGGCCAACCAGATCATCGTCGCGCTCAATATCGCCGCCGTTTCGGAAGCTTTTGTGCTGGCCACCAAGGCCGGCGTCAACCCGGAGTCCGTATTCAACGCCATCAAGGGCGGTCTCGCCGGCTCCACGGTCATGAACGCCAAGATCCCGATGATCCTGGACGGCAACTTCAAGCCCGGTTTCCGCATCGAACTGCACATCAAGGATCTGCAGAACGCGCTCGATACCGCCCACGCCCTCAACGTGCCGGTGCCACTCACGGCCAATATCATGGAGACCTTGCAAGCGCTCAAGAACGACGACATGGGGGCCAGGGACCACAGCGCCATCGTACGCTACTACGAGAAGCTGGCGAAAGTGGACGTCCGCAAGTAACACACTTGACAGTGTCAGGGAGAAACTGAATTGCGTATCGTCGTCGCACCGGATTCTTATAAAGGCAGCGTTTCGGCTCTGGGCGTTGCCCAGGCCATGCAACGCGGAATACTGAAGGTATTTCCGGACGCCGACGTTCGCCGGGTCCCGATCGCCGATGGCGGCGAGGGAACGGTCGAGGCGCTAGTCAACGCCACTGGCGGGCAGTTGCGTCGGGCCGAGGTGAGTGGCCCGTTGGGCGACAAGATCACCGCGCAGTGGGGAATTCTCGGTGACGGAGAGACGGCGGTAATCGAGATGGCGGCCGCCTCAGGCCTGCCGCTGGTGCCGCAGAACAGGCGGGATCCACGCCTGACGACCAGTTACGGCACCGGTGAGTTAGTACGCGCAGCGCTCGACGCCGGTCTGCGCCGCATCATCATCGGCATCGGCGGCAGTGCGACCAATGATGCCGGCATGGGGATGGCGCGGGCCCTGGGTGTGCGTTTTACCGGCGACGACGGTCGGCCGCTGCCCGAAGGTGGTGCGGCGCTCGCGCAATTGAAGCATATCGATCTGGCGGGGCTCGATCCGCGCCTGCGCGATACGGAAATTACCGTCGCCTGCGACGTGGACAACCCGCTCTGTGGCCCGCGCGGCGCCTCCGCCGTGTTTGGCCCACAAAAAGGTGCATCAGCGCAGATCGTCGCAGAGCTGGACGCGGCGCTGGCCCATTTCGCTGTCTGCGCCAGTGCGGTGACCGGTCGGGATGTCGCCGAACAGTCGGGCGCGGGAGCGGCTGGCGGGCTGGGTGCCGCACTGATGTTCTTCACCGCAGCGAAACTGCGGCCGGGAGTTGAAATCGTTCTCGACGCGGTCGGTTTCGCGACGCTCGTCGAGGGGGCCGACTTCGTCATCACCGGCGAAGGTCGTACCGACTTTCAGACGGCCTTCGGCAAAGCACCGGTGGGTGTGGCGACGCTTGCCAAGCGCTTCAAGGTGCCGGTTTTTTGTCTGTCCGGCAGCTTGGGCGACGGCGCCGACGAAGTGTTGGCGCAGGGCATCGACGCCGTGATCAGCATCTGCGACCGACCGATGACCCTCGAACACTGCATGGGCGCTGGCGAAGCGCTGATTGAGTCGGCTTCGGCACGCTTGTGCCGGATCATCAGGGCGGCTCGGCTGAGCTAGCCCAAACCAACAAGGAAAATAGACATGCGACTGAAAAACAAGATTGCCTTGATCACCGGTTCGGCGCAGGGCTTGGGCGCAGCGATCGCCGAGCGCTTCGCTGAAGAAGGCGCGACGGTCTTTATTTGCGACATGAACGTCGAGGCCGGCAACGCGACCGTTGCGCAAATCGAGAGCCGGGGCGGCCAGGCCTCATTCCTGCCGCTCGATGTGAGCCGGGAGGACAACTGGATCGCCGCGCTGGCGCAGGTTGTCGCCCGCCACGAGCGACTCGACGTGCTGGTCAATAACGCCGGGATCAACATCCGCGAGACGATCGAGGACATGAAGGAAGAGAGCCTCGAGGCCATGCTCGCCGTCAACGTCAAGGGGCCTTTCCTGGGCATCAAGCATGCAATTCCGATCATGCGCACGGCGGGGGGCGGCTCGATCATCAATATGTCATCGATTTGCGGCCTCATCGGGCACAAATACACGACCGAAGCCTATACGATCACCAAGGGCGCCGTCACGCTGATGACCAAGACTGTCGGAGTCCGCTACGCGAAGGACAATATCCGCTGCAATTCGATTCATCCGAGTACCGTCGATACACCACTTGTCCAGATCATGTTTCAGGACCCAAAGAAGAAGGAGGAGCGGATCGGTGAAATACCGCTCGGACGACTCGCTACCGAACTGGACGTGGCGAATGCGGCCCTCTATCTCGCTTCCGACGAGGCATCGTTCATCAATGGCGTGGCGCTCCCGGTCGACGGCGGATTGACGGCGTACTGATCTGGAGAAAACACTGCATGGCCAGGCAGCCTTGTTTTGTCGCGTTAATCGAGAGATGCACGATTTTGGCTGGTTTTCTCGTGAACTAGATGCTATTGGACGAGATTAAGCCGCTAGTGCATAGAACTGGTCGGCGAAAGAATGGTTCTTCCCGTTTGCTTTCGTCCTCTGCCCTTTGCAGATCATGTGCATCAATTCAATACCGGCCAGCACGTTGCCAGCGGCGCGGGAAGATTTGAACCTCATCATGGGTTTCGTGATTCGCTACACCGCCCGATGATCCTGCTCAACGATGTTGTTGAGGTGCTTGACCTGACGAACTGTGATCGGCGTTTGCCGGTTAGAGTTGATTGCATCGATGGCCTTGTTGGCGCTGTTTTTATTTATCCATCGTGACCTTCTCCGGATCGCCGTTCTGACGCATGGCCTTTTCAAAGAACGATGTCGCTGCCGCCTTATCGCGATTGGCTCTGCGCAGGAAGTCGATGGTCTTCCCTTCCTTATCGACGGTCCGGTACAAGTACGTCCATTGCCCGCGTACTTTGACGTACGTTTCATCCATTCGCCAGAGCACCGCTTCGATGTGGCGGTAGCGTTCGTCGTCCCGTCCGCATCCTTGAAACTCGGCCTCCTGCGTTGCCGTCAGAAATTCCCGCAACTGGTCCAGCGTGACAGCTTCTTCTCGTTTATGTCGATCACCATGCCCTGAATGATCGATCCTTTTACCCTCGCTCCGACTCATTCCTCGTTGGAACATGGCACCGCCTTCAGACTCATACCATGTTGGAAAGGACTTCTGGTGGTCAACATACGTAGTCCAATCCACAATGCGTGGTTCTTCCAACCTTCCAGTGGATACCAGATCTCGCCGCGAAAAACGCCGCCCAGACCGGCTACGCGAACCCCGGCGATTTCAGCCAAGTGGCCGTGCAGGTTAAGTGGTTGGAACAGCGGATCGCCCCAGAGGTTCACATAGTTTTCAAAACTATCCGCATCGTGATTGCCTGGAATGGCCCAGCACGCAATACTGGCCTCCTCAATCGGCGCTACGCATTTCGTAAACGGCTCCTGGCACTCTCCAGATCACCCAGGAAGATCACTGCGGCTGGGTACGTTCTTGAGGCCTTTACGGTTTCCAGCACATGATCGAAATTGCCGTGCACATCACCCAGCATCCAAGCGGTGGCGTACACTACAGCGGATATGGGCTTTTCTTGCCAGCGTAATCAGCTTGGTAATGTCATTCAGCCGAACCAGCTTCTAGCCAGGTCGTCCTGGCACGGAGAGGCAAAAGACAGCCAATCCGGTCCTGCAGACGAGAACTTCAACAAAAAAAGGAGCTCAAAATATGGGAGGGCACTTGTTCGTAAATACTATATGTGAAGCAGGCAAAGCTAAGTTCCGCGGCTGAGTGCGTTTGATACGGCTTTTAAGAGTTGCTGGGTTCATTCGCCGGCATTCTCTCAGAGGCAGCTATATCTAGCGTAAGGAACGTACTTTGCCACCTAAGTAGTCCATGGCTAATATGGTGAAGGAGATGGATATGTCATATCAGGTTGCAGACAAGGTGAATGGGTTCGGTGGCGTATTCCAAACCGAGGCCGATGCCAGAGCGTTAGTCGAGGAAACAATCGCAGAAGGGATAGAGAACGAAACCAATTGGCTGATGGAGCTAGCACGTGCGGCCGCGGGTGGCGGCTCAGTAAATATCGACGACGATGGTTATGTGCGCCGCATCCTCTCGGCGGCAGCTGACGACAAGCGCGGGGTGGCGATGGAATGCGCCAGAGAGCGCATGTATGCCGACCTCACGGTCGTAGTATCTGCCGAAGAACGTAGACCTCACTGATTTGTGGGCGGACTGCTCAAGGTGCCCCCCGGCGCCCATGGTTCTACAGACTATTCCGCCTTAAAAGTGACTGAATCCACCTGAGGAATACCAGAGAAGGTATTTTCATCCTCTCCTCTCGGATGCACCCGACACCAGTCGAACAAGTGGAACATACTGACTACCTTGGGCGCAACGGATCAACAGCTACGCTTTGAAGCGGTGGGTAGTCTACAAGCACCATTGGAGCACTGAGGCGCGAAGCCGATGTCGCCCCACATGGGATTCAAAAATGCAGCAACTAATTTGCGAACAGCTATTCCACGCTGGTCCGCATTCCCGTGAAGAAACGAATCACGATGTAATTGCGAAAATCGGGGCGAACCGTGGTGAGGATTTTCTGAACTTCCTGCAGCGAAAAGGGCTCGACATCACTTTTCTGATTCTTCAGCGGTTTAATGCGCGCCCAGGGCGTGGTAAATTTGCAGCGGTCGGCGGCTTCGTCAATTATCTGCCGCAGAACAAGCATCACTGCATTGATTCTGCGTGACGATAAGGTCACATTCTTTTTGCGCCCGGGGACTTTGGCGAGTACTGAGCGGAAGTTCAGAATGTCATCTTTGGTGATTTCGCCGACCTTCTTGTCGCCAAAGGCCGGAAAAAGATGAAGGTCGAGAATCTGGCGATTGGTCTCTTGGTAGGTCCGGCGCCACGCCACCGACAGTTGGTCGAACCACTGGTTGGCGAAGATCGAGAATAGCGGCGTGACAATCGTGGCCTGTACGCCGGGGACTTCTGACAGGCTCATTGCCATCAGCTTAACTGACAGATCAACAGTTTCCGGCGTATCGAACCGTACGGCGAGTTTGCTTGCGGGAAAGTGACCGCTGTAGGAAAAGGTGCCTTTCTTGATCTCGGCTTCAATCTTTTGATAGCTGCTTTTCCATTCGGGAGCGATTCTCGGGAGTGTCATTTTGAACGGTGTACTCACGACAGCGTTTTCCTTTGAAACGGAAATCAAAAAAGAGCCTGCCATTGGTGGATCGAATGCTAGCCATGACAGACCTCCGTGCCTGCCATTGGGATTCCAAAACCCCCGCCTGTGTGTTTGAACAGATCATGCTCAATGACTTCCCAGATGTAAAAGATCTTTCGGCGGCCAAATGGGCGAATGTAATGGATACCTTCCAATAGCACGTTGTCCTTTAATTGGTCGCGGATGGTTCGCGGTGAATAGGGGATGCGTTGTGCCAATTGATCAGTGGAAAGATACGTCTTGCTCATGATAATCTCCGAATTGTTAGTGTTTCAGACAAAACGTATTTGTTTCATCTGTAACAATATAGTAGCATGTCGAGATGTAATTGCAACTATTAAGTTACATGTGCAACTTCTTTGTAGAGATCGACATGATTAGATTCAGAATTACGGAATTGCTCGCGGACAAGCAGTTCAAAGAAGGAAGGCGGATAACGTTGATCGAGGTCGCTGGAGCAACGGGAATCAATCGAATGACCCTTTCCCGAATGATCAATTCCAAGGGCTATAGCACTGTCACGGACAATCTGGACAGATTGTGTGAGTATTTTGGCTGTTCAGTCGGCGATATTGCCGAATACATTTCCTGAAGGAAGTCTGGGAAACGGTTAGGGTTAGCCCTCGACCAGAAACTGAAGACACGGTAAAGATCGTTTGGTAGTGGGGTTAAACACCACGATAAGCTTTCTTTACACAGTTTGTCTGCTCAAAGGAACTCTTGGTCAAAGCGAAGCGCTGGATTGATTCTCGTTGGGCCACGGATGGGCCAGAAGTGGGCCATGGCCCAAAAAAGCAAAAAGCCCAACCTTGCGGGTTGGGCTTAATTATTATTAAGTATCTGATTTTTATTATGAATTCGTGGTAGGGCGTGACAGATTCGAACTGTCGACCTACGGATTAAGAGTCCGCTGCTCTACCAGCTGAGCTAACGCCCCACGAAGTGACTGCAAACTTGAAATAATGTGTGCTGCTTGTTTTTCCTGGTAGGTCGGGCGAGATTCGAACTCGCGACCAACGGATTAAAAGTCCGCTGCTCTACCAACTGAGCTACCGACCCGGAAAACAGGAACGCCGGATTATAGAGATCGGTCAGAGGCCTGTCAACGCAAGCGTGTCGTTGTATCGTCTTTTACCGGGTAATTATGTAAGGCGTCGGGTCGGAAATACCGGCGGCAGAAAAACCTTCACGGCGCAGCCGACAGGAGTCGCAGACG
The DNA here is from genome assembly GCA_031398685.1 of Rhodocyclaceae bacterium. Lineage (GTDB taxonomy): Bacteria > Pseudomonadota > Gammaproteobacteria > Burkholderiales > Rhodocyclaceae > Propionivibrio. The sequence continues at coordinate 9,023 of JANNNT010000213.1, forward strand.
CCGCAGGCACGGCCCTGTTCGTCGGCCTGGTAGCAGGAGATTGTTGCGCCATAATCAACGCCAAGGGCACTCCCGCGACGGATGATTTCGGCCTTCGAGACCCTGGCCAATCTGGCCACCAAAGCCGGGGTGGAAGGGGCCAAGCTGACCATCCACGCGCCGCTCATCGACCTCTCCAAAGCCGAAATCATCCGTCGCGGGAGTGCCCT
>JANNNT010000216.1:0-3229 GCA_031398685.1 Rhodocyclaceae bacterium
TCCTGAAGGAATGGATTCCCCGTATAGCGTTATCAATGGCTTGGAGATGATTTTAAGGCGCTTGACCACTCAATTTCATCGTTGCTGACCAAGATGAATCTCACAGCTCAGCTGCGCAACGTGAATAGCTCAATTCGACCCATAGCCGCCTCTGGACAATATTGGGAGCGGACGCTCGCCGCAGGCGCCAAAGAACAAATCGCTGCCGCTCGCAACGCAAGACTCCACATCTTCGTCGGGGCGGCAGGCCCCACGTCATTCCAACATGGGCGCCCGTTGTTGCAATTCGTCCTCCTGGTATACCCGCGAGAGCAGTAAGCTGAAAGCCGACATGCGCCCAGGCGTGGTTGGGCGCAGCACACCCTGATCCTGCAAGATCGCGATCAGTTTTTTCGGGGCCACGCGCTTATCGCCAACGATCTCGACATGTCCTGCATTTACCTCCACTCGCCCGACCCGCGCATCGGTTTCTACCAGCGAATTACGCTGTTCGGCCAGCGAGAAGATATCGTCGTCCTCTACGCAGCGCCCGCTCTCCTCGCGTCGGCAAGTGCCACGCTCGTCGGTGTCGATCTTCAGGTAACTGACGACTTGCTGAGCCAATGCCCCAGGCTCGCGGATGAAGCGCGAAGAGAAGGTTATATCTGCCCACTTCGGACCAGTAATCAAATAGCAGCTCACTGGCACAAACCCGAGCGTGAGCGGGTACAACCAGACCTTGCCGCATGTTCGAGCCGACTCGATTCCCGCAAAGGGACCGGAGATGGTCACCAAACGCAAATTGACTGGATCGCTTGGTAGTGGTGTGGGCAGAGAATCGGTCAGGGCGTTGCGTGCTATCAGCGCACCCATGCTGTGCCCAATCACAGTAATCTGTGGTAGACGGGATTGCTCGGCGAGTTGCATGACTGCGCGTCTCAGATCAGTAGCACTATGCGTGAGCTTGGCGCGGTCATCATAGGTAAAACAGGCCGACTGTTGACCGTGAAAGGCCAGCACTTGGGCGAGGCCACGGAACTCGCCCGATGAGCCGAAGCAGCCGTGCACCAGCACATTGATCGGCTGGCTGGAATCAAAGCGTAAGCTTCGATCTGGGTTGTCAGTGCAGGGTCCGAGGCCGGGAATGTTAAGGGTAATATTCGGCGGGGGTAGCTGGCCTTGCTCGAGATCGAGTGAGTTCATCGCTCCGCGCGAAGCGCAGCCGCCGAGAAGGCTGAGAACGGTTATGAAAGCGCCGATACGGTTCATATCTTGTCCCGAGCGGAAATATGAAATTTGATAAGATATTAGATATAGGAAGACAGCTTTGCGCCCTAACTTCGTCGTGCGCCCCCGGACTTGGCGAAGTGCGATGCGCTGGAAACGGCCCTCTCCGTCTAGCCTTTCATCGTACGCGCGCTATTTTGTCTATTCTAGATTAACGTGTAAAGCAGCACGTCGCAATATAGGAAGAATAGGAAGAAAGCACACACCGAGAGCGCCCCACCGTCAGCTTGAGAGAAGAATCGCCAGCGACGGCTTCTGGCCGATTTCTGTCTGATGACCTTTGCATTCTACACTCCGATTTTGCTCAGCTGGGCAGATACGGTACGAATCAGAAACTGACCGCTACGGCTCTCTGCATACGGACACCAGACTCCCCGAAACCCGCTTGTTTGCAGTGTAATTTGGTGCGGCGAAGCCGCACGTATTGATGTTCCTTGTTTTTGCTTCCGGAGTGCCGGCCGACAGGCCGGAACGACGCTGACCGGGCAAGCGGCAGACCGGAAGTGCGTAGGTACTGCCAGGCTGCCCCGGTCATAGACAGCCCCCGGCCCCTTCGACAGAAGGGATCGGGGGCTGGCCTTGGGCGCCCCCGCTAAGCGTTACTACCGGGGACGACTACGAAACGGAAGGCCCTCCCCGAAATAGCGTCGTCAGCGCCATGCCGACCACCTGGGAAATAGTGGCGTTGTGGATCGTGCACAATGCATCGAGGTAAGCTATCTGATCGGGCGCGAGATAGCATTTGACCGATTTCAGGCCGTGCTTATTGATACGGTCCCGGTACGCCTTTGAGCGCTGGGCTGGCCTCTTGGTGAGAATGGGTTTTGTTGGAAAACTTAACCGTATCGACGAGAAGAAGGAAATAGCGTGATGGAAAAACCAATAACGTTGTTCGTGGATTTCGATGGCGTCCTTCACCCATATGGCATAGCGGCTCTAGACGAGAACTTCAAATTGATCGCGAACCCGACGCTGTTTTGTTGGCGGCCCGTTCTTGAAGACTTGCTCGCACCACACCCCGACGTGCGGATTATTGTCTCGTCAGACTGGAGGCGGTTGTTTTCAGACGAGGCGTTGGTAACGTTGCTTGGTCCAGATCTGGGACAACGCTTCGTTGGCGTTGTTGATCGATACAACGAGTCGAGAGCCACAGAAATACTCGCTGAAGTCGCGCATCGTAGGCTTTGCCGCTGGCTCGCCATCGATGACCACCGAACCGTTTATGAAGCGTATCAGGCTGGCGATGAACACTTTATCGCCTGCGATCCGGATCTCGGCATAACCGATACATCCGCACAATGTGAGTTGCGGCGAAAACTCGCGTCACTTCGTAGCGGCCCTCCAGCCAGCCACGATGGCTGATCAGTCCTCAGAGAATGCCAAGGGCGATCCGGACGATCCTTTGATCAGCGAAGTCAAGGCCAGAATGATCGCTTCAGCAATTGTAATCTGGTGGATTTGGCAAAGGATCGACAGGTAAGCTATCTGATCTGGTGCTAGGAAACATTTCACAGACCGTAGACCTTCGGCCTGAGATGGCATCTGAAGGGCGTTGATCATTCAACATGCTGGTCAATCTTTACGTAAAGAATAGTATAGATTCAGAAGCGACAATCGGCCTTATGCCCAATTCACACTTGCCTCGATTTATCGGCTAGGGTTTGGCGTTCCGTGCGATATGAAGGAGGCAATCCGGTTGACTCGCATGGCGGCAGAACATGGCCTGCTTGAAGCGCATTGCCCACATTCGCGTGAAATTCGATCGCACGCTGTCAAACTGGCGTTAGAAATATTTATTAGATAATAGTTGTACAACTGTAGCAAGTTCAAAGCGGTAAATAACCGGGACAAGAACTTCACACCGCACAAACTCGAACAACGGATGAAGCAGATTGACGAAAGCATCGAGCGCTATCTGAATGCGCTGGACACGGCTGACCGGACGCAACCGCCTGACCTTGAA
>JANNNT010000221.1:0-14739 GCA_031398685.1 Rhodocyclaceae bacterium
GTCAGCCCAGTTTTTTAATCTTTCTACTGAATCCCGTTCCGGGTCGATGCTGAAAGAGAGAAAATGAACCGTGCTGCCAAATTACGGCGGCGTGCTGATGATGATCCTGCCGCCCGCCGGGTTCCTCGTGCTCGGGCTGCTGCTGGCGGCCAAGCGCCTCTATGAGCGCCATGCTGCGCCATCCGGCGACGCCATTCCCCAGCCCACGGGCGCGCCGGCCATCGGCTGCCATTGAATACGCTCAGGAGATCATCATGCAAGTCGGCGTCGCCTACTCGGAACACGCGCAACAAATCTGGCTCACCATCGAGGTGCCGGACGAAGCCACGGTCAATGACGCCATCGAACGTTCCGGCATCCTCAGGATGTTTCCCCACATCGACCTCGCCACACAGAAGGTCGGCGTCTTCGGCAAGATCGTCAAACCCGAAGCCGCACTGCACCCCGGTGATCGCGTCGAAATCTACCGCGCCATCACCTGCGACCCGCAGACCGTGCCTCGCCGCGACGGCGTTGGCAGCGACGACGACTAAGGTGTTTATCCGTTGCGCTGCGGCAAGAGTTCAAATTATGCGATAGATGCCGTATCACGACGCCAGCAAAACTGAAGTGTCGGAACAAGCGAAGCCCCCTCCCGATAGCCGGCCTACTATTGGGGAAAACTCTCCCGATCTTCGTCATTCCCGAATCAATTGAAGAGAAACCCCTGTTGGATTTCCTGCTGTTCGACTTCTTGTTGCAACACCTGATTTGACCCCAGCCTAGGCTTCTGTCTGAAAAGTCCCGCAATCCAGGCTTTTTGAACCGCACGGCGGCGAGAGTCCGCAAGATGGGTGCGGATCTTTTGGCGCACAGAGGCCAGCGGCAACTCGCATGCATCCTCAATAGCAACGCAGTGAATGATGTGGAAGCCCAGGGGTGATTCGACGATTTCAGACAATTCACCGAGAGGCAAGGCGAATGCGGCGGGCTCCAGTTCAGCGAAGAGTTGACCGCGCCGCAACGTACCCAGCAGACCGCCGTTCATGGCGGTCGGGCATTCGGAATGCTTGAGCGCCTGTTCGGAAAAACGTTTAGGCGACTTCAGCAAGCGCGTGCGGATGGCGTCGATCTTGTCGCGGGCCGTGGCGCGGTCGCTGCCTGGCAGGCTGTCGTTGATCGTCACCAGGATATGCCGCAGCGTGCGATTCTCGGGGCGACGGAAACGCTCGCGCTGCATGAGGTAGAAGATCTCCACGTCGGTTTCACTAAGCTCGCAGACTTGGCTCGCCACGCGATCGAGCACAGCATCGAACCTGAGGTCGCGCTCGATGGCCGCGACCAGACGCGCCGGATCAAGACCCGATTTTTCCAGGTCGTCGAGGTACTTTTCCTGCGATGGATAACGGTCGCGAATCTCCGCCACGGCCTGATCCAGCGACGACGCCGGCAAGACCACCTGTGCTGCTTCAGGGGTGGCGAGGATGCGCTGTTCGATTTTCAACTGGCGTGCGACAACGTGATCGACCCGCTGCCGCTCCGCAGCATCCAGATTGCCGGGCGGCTTGTGAAACAGCTGCTGCGCCAGCTTGAGAGTGAGGTAGGGATGCGTCTCAGACACCACGCGCCTCCGCGAGCGAGGCCAGTGCCGATTCGGGCACCGCCAGTGTGCGCCCAGCCAGGCAGTCAAAATGGATGTGATAAACGACCGCGTCACCGTCGCGCATGACGCGCAACACTTCGCCGATGGTGCCAGGCGGCACACGATGGTCGTTGCCGAGCGCGAGTATCTTGCGCGTGACCACCCTTTCGCGCGCTTCGAAGGTACTGGGAATCCAGGGTTCGTCAGCACCGACGAGTTCCTCCTCGCGGCAGCCGACGATGCAGTCGGCGGCGAGAAAATGCACCGAGTAGATGATCTGATCCTGGAGAAAGGTGCCAATATCGACGACGGCGCCGACGCTGCCACGCCGGATCAGCAAAGCGCCCCTCTCCGCACCGGGAAAGGTACCGTCATTGCGCACGTTGCGGGTAAGCCGCACCGTATCGCCAAGATTCCACCGGGTAGACATCAGTGCCTCACGCGTCCGATTGCGGAAATCGGGATGGTCGTGATTCCCGATGCCCGCTTCAAGACCTTGAAAACTTTCTCGGTGATGGCATCGGAGCGCACGAAGTCGTCGTAGGCCTGAGTGAGACTGGCGCGGTATTCGGCATGGGTGGGCATGCGCTTATTGGGGTACTTGCCGAGATAGTCGTGGAAGCGCTGGAGGATATGCAGACGATTGACATGCACGACCCTGGGGTCGTAGACCACGTCGAAGTAGTCAAGAAAATCCTCAGCGGACTCCAGTTCGGCCAGGTCGGTTTCGAGCTCAGGGGTATCGGCAATCATTGGACGATCCTCATCAAATAAAATCAAACGGCGGTGCGGAAAGATCCTTTGTCTCGGCACGGCCTTTTCTCAAGCGATCGAGCAGGGACAGCAGTTCGGCGGATGACGGCGGGCGCTTGGCGGCATGGACGAAATCCCGGACACGGCTGATCAGCAGATCGGCCTCGACTTCGGCAACATCCTTTCCGAGCGTGGCATAGACCGCCTGCACCCCGCCCTTGCCCGAGTATTTGCCGAGCACCAGGCGATGTTCGCGACCCACCAGTTGCGGATCGAAGCCCTGGTAATTGTCGGGATGCTTGAGCAGACCATCGACATGAATGCCGGCTTCGTGCGTGAACGCGCCCTCACCCACAATGCTCTTCTGCCAGGGCACGGGTCGTCCGGAAGCGTTTGCCACTTTCTCCGAGAGCGCCGGAAACTTCCTGAGATCGACGCCGGTTTCGATTCCATAGCACCGGCGCAGACCCAGCACCACTTCTTCGAGCGGCGCATTGCCGGCACGTTCGCCGAGGCCATTAACGGTCGTATTGACGTGGGTGGCACCGGCACGCGCCGCAGCCAGCGTGTTGGCCGTGGCCAGCCCGAGGTCATCGTGGGCATGCATTTCAATTTCGAGATCGGTGGCGCGACGCAGTGCGCCAATGCATTCGGCAACAGCGAACGGATCAAGAACACCCAGCGTATCGGCGAAACGGATGCGGCGTGCTCCGGCGCGTTGCGCCGTCTCGGCGATCTGCGCAAGAAATCCAGGATCGGCGCGCGAAGCGTCCTCGGCTCCGACACAGACTTCGAAACCAGCGTCACGGGCTCGGGCAATATGCTTGCCGAGGTTTTGCAGCAACCAGGCGCGGTCGCGGCGCAACTTGTAGGTCAGGTGCTGATCGGAGGCCGGCACCGAAATGTCGATCAGATGCGCCCCCAGACCACAACATGCAGCCAGGTCGCCCTCATGCATGCGGCTCCACACCATCAGCCGCGCCGACAGCCCCAGCGACGCAACGGCACGAATGCTCTCGCGCTCGACTTCGCCCATCGCCGGAATACCTATCTCCAGTTCGGGAACTCCAACCCCATCGAGATGGCGGGCGATATCGAGTTTTTCCTCGATGCTGAAGGCCACCCCGGCCGACTGCTCGCCGTCGCGCAGGGTGGTGTCATTAATGACGAGAAAAGCTTGTGTTGGTTTTGACATGTAAACTCCTGAATCCAGTAAAGCAATTCCGGTGCCTACATGTTGTTCCCTTTTATATCATTACCTTGACGCAATATTGCTACGCTCATGGCTCCATCATTGTCGCGAATCCAACAATGCAAGTAAGTGCGGCGAGGTAATAACGGAGGGAGCAGGCGGCCATTTCTGGCATGAAGCGGTTATCGAAGCCAAAGTCATAACGCACGCAAATGGATGCGTTGCGGTGTGGCATTTCTGGTTTCTAACTATTGAAAACTCATTAGTGCTGCGTTTTCGGGTACATCCATTCAACGCTGCACACTCGAATGCTCGGAAATTTGTTGTTCTATGCAGCACGAGCCAGCTCAAAGATAGCGCGCAGCATCGTCAAAATTCATTCTGGCCGCAGGCAGTTCGGAACGTGCAAAACGCGCCAGCACAAATGCACTTTGCACCTGCGGAACACCCGTTAGTTGCGCTAGTGAAAAAACGATATCGGAAGCAACGTCGGTACTCTTTTCATCGACGACGACATTCATCGTACTGAGTCGCATCTTCCTTTGCTCAACGCGAACGTAGTTCGCCGGATGTTCCAGCACCTCACGTAGAGACTCCAGTTCGGCCTCAAGCGCTGACTGAGGGCTACCGATCTCCTCCATCTGACGCTCGTTCTCCAGAAGGTCTGCTTCAAGCTTCAGCCGTTCGCTTGAAGTTGCCGGCGCCGACCCGAATACTGAGCCCAGACCTGGGCCCTGTTGCTGGAGCAAGCGCAGTCGAGCACGGATTAACGCCCGGTCATTTTCCAGTTCCCGACGCTCGGTTCGTTCCTCGCCGATTTCTGACAACGCTTGTACCACCAGATATTCATAGGCCTGCGTACCCAGCAAACGGCGCACTTCAGAATCGTTTTGCCCACAAATACGCGCCTGATGGTCAGAAAAACCAACAACGCTTTGCGCCACATCACGCTGAACGACGCCGCCCTGCAGCGACATTCCGAGCACGCGTTGCTCAGCAAAGGACATCCCGAGGATGAAATAGGCTTCGCCAAGCCCTGGGTATTTGTCAAAAAGGATGCGCAAATTATTCGAGCGACCGAGCGAAGAAGGGATATCCGCGGCGGCGACAAAAAAAGCTCTCAACGCCGGATCAGCAGACCAGAGTGCTGCCGAGACCGGAATCGGCGGAGGCAACGTAAGCACCATCTCGCGTATATAGCGGACACTGATTTCCACCGCCGGTGCCAGACGATCCCGATACGAGCGGACAAGTTTCAATCGTGGATTGGTCAACAAAATGGCCTTGTCGACCGCCCGCAACATCATTTCATCGGACAGACCGTCGGGATCAAACTGCGCCGGCCGATTCTTGAACCAGTCGAGAACACCCATGACCTACACCGCCCCGCCATGAAAACCAGTTGTTGTCATCGTAGCAATGGGCAGTCAATCGATGGCATCGATTCCAAACGAATCTTGCGCGTCAATCATAAAAGCGGGCAGAACGCCGGCTTTTATGATTCCAGATGAGGCTATTTCGGATCAGCCAGGTCACCCGAACGGATGACGGCGCAGAATCGTCTCATCGCGCTCCGGGCCCGTCGATATGATATCGATCGTGATTTCACACAAGGCTTCGATCCGCGCGAGGTAAGCACGTGCTGCCGGCGGAAGCGCTGCATGTGTGGTCGCACCGAAAGTAGACTCGCTCCAGCCAGGCATGGTTTCCAGAACAGGCTTGCAATCCGCCACTTCATCCGAACCCATTGGCAGCAAGTCAATGACCTTCCCATTGAGCATGTAACCGGTGCAGATTTTCAGTTCAGGCAGGCCATCGAGCACGTCAAGTTTCGTGATGCATACCCCGGTCACGCCATTGATCTGAATCGAGCGTTTAAGGGCGGGAACGTCGAACCATCCGCAACGACGCTTGCGCCCGGTAACGGTACCGAACTCGCGACCTTTCTGCGACATCTGATACCCAGGCTGCCCTTCTGTCTCGATATCGAGTTCACTCGGGAAAGGGCCTCCTCCAACACGCGTGCAGTAAGCCTTGGTGATGCCAAGCACGTAATGCAGCATGCCCGGACCAACTCCTGCTCCTGCCGAGGCCTGTCCGGCTACACAATTCGAGGATGTAACGAAGGGGTAAGTGCCATGATCGATGTCAAGCAAGGCACCCTGTGCGCCTTCGAAAAGTAGATTCTGGCCCGCCTTGTTAGCCGCATGCAAAGCGGCAGAAACATCGACGACCATCGGCTTGATCAATGCGGCATCTGCCATCGCCTGAGCCAGCACCGTTTCATAATCGACGGCTTCTGCACCAAGGTACTTGGTCAGGACGAAATTGTGGTAGTCGAGGTTTTCCTTGAGTTTCTGGGCAAAACGCTCAGGATAGAAAAGATCGTAAACACGAAGCGCACGGCGCGCCACTTTGTCTTCATAAGTCGGTCCGATTCCCTTGCCTGTCGTTCCGATCCGGGCATCAGCGCATTTAGCCGCTTCGCGAGCACGATCAAGCGCAGAGTGATAACCAAGGACGAGCGGACAACCGGGGCTGATCTTCAGACGCGAACGCACCTCGATGCCACCGGACTCCAGGTCGGCGATTTCGGCAAGCAGGTGGTGAATATCGAGTACGACCCCGTTACCGATGTAACAGTTGACGCCTTCATGAACAATGCCCGAAGGAATCAGATTGAGTTTGTAAACTTTTTCTCCAACAACGAGCGTATGACCTGCATTGTGTCCGCCCTGGAAACGCACCACACCCTGTGCGTGATCGGTCAACCAGTCGACAATCTTGCCTTTGCCTTCGTCGCCCCATTGGGTACCCACTACTACAACGTTTTTAGCCATGTTCAATCAACCCTTGTTAAATTCTAGAGTAACCCATTGCCCGTTGTGCTCGACGAGGCGCCGATCGCACAGTGGCCCCTCGCTATCGGATTCTCCCGGCAACAATTCGACAACGACCTCGCCCTGCTCACGCAACGCACTGATACGTGCCGCCAACGCGGAATCTGCCGCTGAATAGGGTGCCAGGATTGCCCCCATTGGCTTCCTACTTGCAGCCAGTCGGGCAACTTCGCGTAAATCCATCGAGAAACCGGTCGCCGGTCGGGCACGACCAAAATCTTTGCCAACGCCGTCGTAACGCCCACCTCGCGCAATGGCGCTGGGGAATCCTGGGTAATAGGCGGCAAACACGACCCCGTTGTGATAGTGATAACCGCGTAGATCAGCGAGATCGAAGGAAAGTGGCAATTCAGGCATGGCTGACTGTAACTGCCGCATTGTTTCCAGCGCGGAGGTAATTTCGGGCAGTGCAGGTAATTCACGTACGGCGGCACCCAGCAGATCAGCACCACCGTAGAGTTCCGGCAGCCGCATGAGTGCGGAACGATAGGGTTCAGCCACCTTGGCGCAAGAATCACGCAGACTCGGAATATCTTTGACCTGCATAAGCTGCAAAATCCTGGCCTCGTCATCCTTATCGAGACCGGCAGCATTCGCCAATGCACGAAACACGCCGACATGCCCTATATCAATGCGCGAAGCGGGGGTACCAGCCGTCTTAAGCGCTGCTGCCAGCAAACGAATGGCTTCCAGATCGGCCTCAATGCCGGTATATCCGTAGAGCTCTGCACCGAGCTGAATCGGCTCGCGGCTCGCAGCCTGTGAGGCCGGAAGCGTGTGCAACACACTATCGCAGTAGCAAAGGCGTGTAACCCCCTGACGGTTGAGCAGATGCGCGTCGATGCGTGCAACTTGAGGCGTCATGTCCGCGCGCACGCCTAGCGTACGACCGGAAAGCTGGTCGACCAACTTGAAGGTTCTCAGCGAAAGGTCAGAACCCGACCCGGTTAGCAGGGAATCCAGATACTCAAGCAGAGGGGGCATGACCAGTTCGTAACCATGGACGCGGAAGAGGTCAAGCAACGCGCGGCGAAGCCGCTCGACCTGTGCCGCTTCATGGGGCAGTGCATCAGCAATGTATTCGGGTAATAACCAGTTCATCTAAAAACCATCAACAGAATAATTCCAACCAGCATTGAAGTCAGGCCAATAAAACGGATCTGTCCGTCGGTGAGCTGAATCAAACGACGAAATGTTTCACGCCAAGAGCCAGGAGCAAGGAAAGGAAGCAGACCCTCAAGCACCAGCATCAGTGCGAACGCAATAAGAAGGCTATGGGTCATTTACCCGCTTTTTCAACACCTCGTCCGACACTCTTCATGTACTTGAAGAATTCGGAATCGGGTTCAACAACGATGACGTCACCCTTGCTGTTGAAGCTATTGCGATAGGCTTCAAGGCTGCGATAGAAGGCATAAAACTCAGGATTCTGATTGAAAGCCTGGGCGTATGTAGCCGCCGCTTTGGCGTCTCCTTCACCTTTCATCTTTTGGGCATCTCGATATGCTTCGGCGACGATCACTTCACGTTGCTTATCCGCATCTGCACGAATTTTTTCGGCTTCAGCCGATCCCTCGGAACGCAGTTCGTTCGCCACGCGCTTGCGCTCAGCTTCCATGCGTCGATAGACCGATTCACTGACTTCCGGTGGAAAATCGACACGTTTAACCCGGACATCAATAATTTCCACACCGATCTTTCGCGCATCAAGATCCGCTTTTGCGCGCATTTGCTCCATGATCTGGTCGCGTTCACCAGACACAACGTCATGAACAGTACGCTTGCCGAATTCCTCACGCAATCCTGCATTAACGGTTTGCGAGAGACGAGTTTTGGCTCGCATTTCATCACCGGCAACTGAAACATAGTAAAGCCTAGGGTCTACGATCCTCCATTTAACAAATGAATCGACCAGCACGTTCTTCTTTTCTGAAGTGATAAAACGTGCCGGCTCGGTTTCATCGAGCGTAAGAATCCGTTTGTCAAAGTAACGCACGTTCTGAATCATTGGCCACTTGAAGTAAAGCCCAGGTTCTGCAATGACGTCGCGTACCTCACCAAGCTGGAAAATGATGGCGTGTTGTCGTTGATCGACCGTGAATATCGACGCACTCAGCACGACCAATACCGCTGCAATGATAGCGGCTGTAAAATTCAAACCGGCTTTCATTTGCGCACATCCCGATCCCGTGATAGCAAAGTATCGCGTGACCGCCCGTCAGCCCCGTCCACTCCTTGAGGAGGCGTGACGCTGGAGGCCACAGATCCAGAGCGAATCTGAGCCGGCATCTCAGCACTGCTGCCAACACTGGCAGCAGAGGACACCAAGGCACCTGATGCCTGCATCAGCTTGTCAAGCGGAAGGTAGAGCAGATTCCCCTGACCCTTGGCATCGACCATCACCTTGCTGGTACTGGCATAGATCTGCTGCATGGTTTCGAGATACATTCGACTGCGTGTCACTTCCGGTGCCTTCGCATACTCGGTATTGATCTGCCTGAATCGGCTGGCATCACCTTCAGCCGTTGCGATGAGGCGCTGTTTGTAGCCATCTGCCTCCTGCAAAAGTCTTGCCGCAGTTCCTCTGGCTTTCGGAACGACGTCATTGGCATAGGCCTGCCCTTCGTTTTTCTGCCGCTCACGATCCTGCCCGGCTTTCACAGCATCATCGAACGCAGCCTGCACCTGCTCGGGAGGCTGGGCATTCTGCATTGTTACTTTTGAGATCAAGATACCGGCTTTATAGCGATCCAGAATTTCCTGCATAAGGCTCGATGCATTAACCGCGATTTGTTCACGCCCCTCGTAGAGAACGAAATCCATTTTGCTTTTGCCGACAATTTCACGAATCGATGTTTCCGCCACTTGCATTACGGCTTCATCGGGCGTGCGATTGTTGAAGATGTACTCCACCGGATCCTTGAGAATGTATTGAACCGCAAACTGAATGTTGATGATATTTTCATCATCCGTCAGCATCAGGGCTTCTTTGAGCACCTTGTTTTTCTCACTGCCGCGATAGCCGACTTCAATCGTTCGCACGCCGGAAATATTCACCAGTTCATGTGACTGAATCGGGTAAGGCAAGCGCCAGCGCAAACCGGACTCCGTGCTTTCCTTGTATCTGCCGAACTGAAGCACCAAACCGCGCTGCGAGGCATCGACAATATAGAAGCCACTGGCAAGCCAAGCCAGCAGCACAAGGCCAACAAGCAAGCTGATGCCGCCGCCAAGAAACTTGGGGCTGAAGTCGACTGGCGGTCGATTGCCACCACCGTTGCTGCCACCGCCACCCTTTTTGTCGAACATGCCGGATAGACGTCGATTAAGATCGCGCCACAATTCTTCGAGGTCGGGCGGCCCCTGATTTGGCCGCTTTCCGCCACCGTTTTCATTGCCGCGATTGCCCCACTGAGGGTCATTGAGCGACATAAGTAATCCAATGCTTGAAATCATAGGAAGGAACCTGGGTCCAATACAGAATCTGGGTTAAGCAAAGCGTCAGCAGCGATCAGCGGAGCGCGTGTAATTCGAAGTTTCTCGAGTGCAATCTCGGTCAGTGCCTCACGCAGCAGCGGCAAACCATCACCGCATTTGGCACTGACCCGAACGCGGGTGATTCTATCATATTCGTCCCTTTCGACAGCAGGCGGCAGCCCGGTCAGATCCAGCTTGTTCAACACCATCAGTTGCGGCACCTCGCTGGCGCCGATTTCAACGAGGACTTTATCTACTTCGGCAATCTGATCGTCGCGTGTAGGACAGGCTGAGTCAACGACATGCAACAAGAGATCGGCTCCGGAGGTCGCCTCCAGCGTTGCGTGAAAAGCCGCGACCAACTCGTGGGGCAGATCGCGGATAAAACCAACGGTGTCGGAAATGACAATATTCCCGGCCTCGCCCAGCCAGAGCTTGCGCGAGGTGGTATCAAGCGTGGCAAATAGCTGATTGGCCGCATAAGCACCGGCATGGGTCAGCGCATTGAAAAGCGTTGATTTGCCCGCATTGGTGTAACCGACGAGGGAAACGGTCAAGACCTCGCCTCGGCCACGTGCTTTGCGCTGCACTCCTTGCTGGCGTTCGAGCCTGACCAGCCGCTCCTTGAGCAACTTGACCCGCTTGCCGAGCAGGCGGCGGTCAGTTTCGAGTTGAGTTTCACCCGGTCCGCGTAATCCGATACCGCCCTTCTGACGCTCCAGATGGGTCCAGCCACGAACCAGCCGGGTTGCGAGATGATCGAGCTGCGCCAGTTCCACCTGCAGCTTGCCTTCCGAGCTCTGGGCACGCTGCGCAAAGATGTCGAGGATCAGGCTGGTGCGGCCAATCACACGGCACTGAAGCGTACGCTCCAGATTGCGTTCCTGCCCGGGAGACAACTCGTGGTTGAAAATAACCAGATTGGCCTCGTGTGCTGCGATCTCGACCGCCACTTCCTGGACCTTGCCCTTGCCTGCATAAGTCGCCGCATCGGGACTCTGTCGCCGCCCGTAGACTTCTCCGGTTACAAAGGCACCGGCCGATTGAGCAAGCAGGCGTACCTCTTCAAGCTGTTCAGCAACATCATCGCGACCAAAATCGAGCTGGACGATGATCGCACGTTCCCCAGAGTCTGGACGTTCAACCATCGAAAGAGTTTACGAAACACGGTGACAACGTCTCAGCCAGAGACGCCACCGAAGTAAAAGACTGAAATATCGCGGAGGAATGCAGATCAGGCTTCGTCGCTGCCATCCTGCGGAATGCTGACGGGGCGTGATGGTACCACTGTCGAGATGGCATGCTTGTAGACCATTTGGGTAACGGTGTTCTTGAGTAGAACAACGTATTGGTCGAAAGACTCAACCTGACCTTGCAACTTGATGCCGTTGACCAGATAAATCGAGACCGGCACATGCTCGCGGCGCAGGACATTGAGGAAGGGGTCTTGTAACAGTTGCCCTTTATTGCTCATGGTTAGAACTCCATGTTTCGTTATTGGTGGGTGGGAAGTTGTAGCTTAATTGATTTTTCTAACGTGTGCCATACAAACCCGAAACATTCAGGCTGGCGACGATTTGGCCTTTGACCTCGGTTTCGGCCTGGATTTCGGAGCGGCCTCAGACTTTGGTTTGACTACTGCCTTGGCTTTTGGTTTCGGTTTTTCTTCAGCTTTTGGTTTGCGCCGGTTCTGCTCAGGTGCCTTGCGATCCGCAAAAGGGTTCTGCGAAACATTGAACTGAATGCGTAGAGGCGTTCCATGCAACTTGAATACCTCGCGGAACACATGCTCCAGATAACGGCGATATGAATCCTGCACCTTGTCCAGCGCATTGCCATGGATCACTATAACTGGCGGGTTGCGTCCGCCCTGATGGGCATAACGCAGCTTGGGACGAAAAATCCCGCTACGCGCGGGGGACTGCTTGGCCACGGCGTCGATCAAGGCACGCGTCAATTGCGGCGTCGACAAATCGGCCGTAGCGGCCTTGTAAGCAGCATCGACCGAGCGGAATATGGGAGCCAACCCCTGGCCCTTGAGTGCTGACACATAGTGAAAGTTGGCAAAATTCAGAAACTTCAGCTTGCCTTCGAGATCGCCCTTGAGTTGGTCCCGGACGTAGGGATCAAGGCCGTCCCACTTATTCACGGCGACCACCAGCGCACGACCCGATTCAACGACGAATCCGGCGATATGTGCATCCTGATCGGAAATATCCTGCTGAGCATCAAGAACAAGAATCACCACATGGGCATCCTCGATGGATTGCAGGGTCTTGATCACGGAGAATTTCTCGACGGTTTCGAAAACTTTGCCCTTGCGCCGCAAACCGGCGGTGTCAATCAGCGTGTAGTGTTTCCCGCCGCGCTCGAAATCAATGTAAATGGCGTCACGGGTTGTTCCAGGCTGATCGAAAGCAATGACACGCTCTTCGCCAAGCAAGGCATTGATCATCGTGCTTTTCCCGACGTTCGGACGCCCGACAATCGCCACCTTCAGCACATCGTTTTCGTTGGCATCTTCTTCAGGTTCGGGATAGGGTTCGAGCGCCAGGTCGATCACGCCCCGCACACCTTCACCGTGGGTCGCCGAGATGGCGTAGGGCTCGCCCAGACCAAGCTCGTGAAAATCCGCGATGACGATGCCCTGGTTCATGCATCTGCCTTGTTCACGGCGACAAACACGGGGCGCTCGGCCTTGCGCAGCTTATTGGCAATCTCTTTGTCGAGCGCGGTGATCCCGGTGCGGCCATCAACAACGAAGACGATCGCATCTGCTTCGGCAATAGCCTGCTCCGCCTGACGCGCCATCTCGTGCATGATGCCGTCTTTGGCCAGCGGCTCAAAGCCACCGGTATCGACGACCAGATAGGGTTTGCTGCCCAGTTTTCCGTGACCGTAGTGACGATCACGTGTAAGACCGGGGATATCGGCAACCAGCGCGTCGCGCGTTTTGGTCAAGCGATTGAAAAGAGTCGATTTTCCGACATTCGGACGACCGACAATAACGATGGTGGGTTTCATTGCGCCTCAATGGCGAAAACACCGCCGTTACTTGTCTGCACCAAAAAATTGCTGCCTTGCACCTGCAAGGGCGTAACAACTGGGCTTCCGTCCGTCGTCAGACGGGCGACAAACGAGCCATCTTCACGGCTCAAAAAATGCACCACACCCTGTGCATCCGCGACAGCGATCAGACCACGACGCGCCACAGGGGCTGTAACACGACGCAGGGAAAGCTTGTCCTGCTTCCAGATACTGGCACCGCTGGCCATGTCGAGCGCATGCACTGAGCCCTTGTCGTCGGTCACGTAAAGGTAGCGCGTATCGATTGCAAGGCCAACAGCACTCGACATGTCCCGCGCCCAAGAGAGATTGCCGTTGCCCAGGTCGAAACAAGCCACCCGCCCCTGAAAAGCGACAGCACAAATCGTACGCCCGGAAATAACCGGAGAACTGGTGATATCCGCTACGCGGTCAAGTTCGGTTGAGCCCTTAGGCAAAGCCACCGCACCATCCCACATGGCCGCGCCGTTGGCGGTACTGACAGCAATAAGTTTGCCTCCCGGGAAACCGGCAAAAACAAATTTTCCATCAATGATAGGGGGTGCCGTAACACGAAGGGAAAGCGCGGGCGTCGGACGCTGATAGATCCATTTCCGTTTGCCATCGAGGGCGTCATACGCCGCCAGTCGGTTATCTCCACTACGCACAACAACGAGGCCTTCGCCTAGTGCAGGTGGCGACAAAATCTCGCTGGTCGCTTTGGCTTTCCACAACAGTTTGCCGTCTGAACTGGCGAATGCCAGCAAATCCCCCTTAGGGGAACCGACCACGACCATGCCCTGATCTGCCCCCACGCCGCCGGAAAGCGCTTGTCCGGCATTGACCTTCCAGGCCAGCTTGCCATCATCAATACGTATCAGTGTTCCATCCTTGCCGGCCGCATAGACAGAGGAGCCCACCATTGCTGGCGCGAAAACATAAACGTCACTCTTGCCGACGCTTTCACGCCAAACGACGCGCGCCTCCGCAGTCGCCTTGATCGGTTGCAGTTCTGCCATTTTCGGACCGCTACTGGCGAATGGATTCATTGACTCCAGCGTCGAACAACCAGCCAGTACCAGTAGCAGCAAAGCGGCGGCAAAGCACCTCTTCATTACTTGCTCCCGCCCAGCGAGTCGAGTTTCTGTTGCAGGAGCTCGCGATAGACCGCACTGGATTGTCCCTGCCAGCCCGCTGACGAATTCTTATCCGCCTCATCAAGCTTGGCCAAGGCCGCCTGATACGCGGCAATTGCTTCCGTTTTCTTGCCTTGCGCGCTGAACACATCACCACGATTATCCGCAAAGCGTGCTGCAAAACTCGGGCCGACGCTGCCGTCGAGCTGTTTCAACGCCTGGTCGTAATCCTTTTCATCGAGCAACACGGCGGCCAGACGCAAACGAGCCAGATCGCGCAACTCGTCCTTGCCATTCTCAACTGCCCAGATTAACTGAACCTTGGCGGTTTTTGCGTCACCCGCATCAATCATCGCCTTGGCAGCCGTCAGCGCTCCCAATGGCGCGTAATTAGAGCGGCTGAACCTTTCGAGCAGTTCGCCACTCGCTGCTTTGGTGCGTTGCGAATCCTTGTCCTGAACCGCCTTTTGCAGGACGTTGTAGACCATCGAGGCTTGAGCCGACTGATTGCGCTGATACCAGTTCCAGCCCTGCCAGGCGATAACAACCAGCGCGGCCGCAGTCAGGACGTTGGTCAACAAATTGCCATACTGCTTCCACCACACCTTGATTTCG
>JANNNT010000259.1:0-7818 GCA_031398685.1 Rhodocyclaceae bacterium
GCCTGAGCATTGGCCTTGACGTCGATGCTTTGTACTTCACGCATTTTCATCACACCGTTTTCATTGATGTGATTGTGCAATTCGACGGTTTTTGCGACCGGGCTTTCTGCCCTGACCAGCTTGCGATCAGCACTTCCGGAATTCCTGATGACCATGAAGGCACCGGTTGTCTGAGCACCAGGCGGTGCCAGTCGGACATAGGGATCGTGGATTATCAGTTGGGTGTTTGCAGCGAGCGTAGCGCATGGCAAGACAACGCCCAGTAGCAAAGCAAAGCGAAAAATAGAGCGGTGCATGGAGACTCCTTTGCCAAGTCAGGCATGTTCAGTAGCATGACTTGAAGATTAGTTTGCTTTTCCTGCGTTCAGCAATGTCCGGATCATAGCAACGATCTGTTGCGGCGGCGAGCCGTGCGGCATACTGGCAACGAGTTTTCCGTCGGCTGAAACAACATAGGTAAAGGACGAATGATCGACTGAATACAGGCCGTCGGCATTGGGGTTTTGCTTCATGTAACGCGCGCCGTACTGCCGGGCAACCTGTGCGACCTGCTCTGGTGTTCCGCTGATGCCGACGATATTGGGGTGAAAGAAGGGCGCGTAAGCCTTCAGCACCTCCATGGTGTCCCGCTCGGGATCAACCGAGATGAAGAAGCTCCTGACCTTCTCCAGTTCGCCTGGTGTCAGCACGGATAGCGCCTGCGCCAGGGTTGATAGTGAGGTCGGGCAGATATCGGGACAAAAGGTGTAACCGAAATAGATCAGTACAATCTTTCCGCGAAAGTCCGAAAGCGAAACGGTGCCGGAGGAACTCATCAGCATGAAGTCGCCGCCGATGGGCGCCTCCGCAAGTATCAGCCGGGCGTGAGGTCGTTCAGGTTGATCGGACGCACGCTTGATGGGTTCCCAGAAAAAGGCCAGCCATACAAGCACGGCAGCCAGCATCACGACCAGCATGAGCCATAGATTCTTATGCTTCACAAGGTTCTATCCTGATAGTCCAGTTTGGCGACTTCAAAGTTGTAAGGGAACAGCGATTTAGTGGCTTCCCGTGGTAAATGGAGCGTTTTTGCTGACCTGCTTGAGGAGGTGCCACCGTTTTCTAAGATCCCTGGAAAAGCCAGACGAGTGTTTGATCGATTCGCGTCACCGTGCAGTGTCATGAACGGTAAACCATGCCTGAAGCGAGCACAACACGCTTCCAACTGAAAACTGTGAGAATTGCTACCGGGAACGTTCCCAGAACTCGATGCACCGACGATTTTCCGTCGATACGTGCGGTAGCGAACGGATCAACGGAGCATTGCGTGACAGCATGAGGTAGTCTGACGGTGCATCAGTTCTTCAAAGGATTCATCATGCCCACGCATTTTATTGCCGGTGTGGTAGCCGCACTCTGTATCATTATTTCCGGACCGCTGCTTGCCCAGGAAAAGTAAAGCGCACCTGAAATGAAACGACTGCAGACCATGCTGTCGGTAATCAACGCGGAACTCAAATCCGATCTTGATCAGATTCTGGTATTGCAGGAGGCGATCAAGGCGAATTCCCGGGCGCCACTGGAGGCACAAGGGCGCTCACCCGATACTGTCTCGTACGAAGAGGTAGCGGCGGCGCAGCGACGGGCGATCCAACGCGAGACAGCGATAAACAGTCGGCTCGACGCCATTCTGGCGCGAAGTGCCGAACTTGATGCAAAAAAACAACCCCTTCTTGAGCGGATTCGGGAACTCAGCTCGACGCCGCAGGTACCTGAGGCGAAACGGGTGGATACATACAAGTAATGCGTAGGCCATGTGACTTTGCACGCCATTTAGAGGGGGCGTCCATGACCAGGGAAGACTCACTGGCCCAGCCTATTCTCCAGCACGTAGCGCGTTATGTCTGCATTGTTTCCCAGGTGAAGTTTTTCCAGGACTCGCGCACGGTAGGTCGTGATCGTCTTGGGACTCAGGTGTAGGCGCTCGGCAATCTCCGTAAGCGCCACCCCTTGGCTCACCATCCGCATCACATCGAATTCGCGGACGGACAAGGAGTCATGGGGCAATTTCCTCGCCAGGGAAAACGATCCGTTGAGCAGTTTCTCGGCAAGCATCGGGCTTAAGTAGCGTTCGCCGGAACTGGCGCTGCGTATGGCCGCGAGAATTTCTTCGGGGGCACTATCCTTCTGCAAATACCCAACGGCACCAGCCTCCAGCACGGTCATGGCGTAATTGTCTTCCGCATGCATGCTGAAAACCAGCACCGGCAACTCCGGCTGGTAACGTTTGACACGCTTGAGCACCTCGATTCCATTCATGTCGGGCAATTCAATATCAAGCAGCAGCAAGTCCCAACGCCTGACCCTCAGCATCTCCAGCGCCTCCATGCCACTACGTGCCTGTCCAGCAACTTCAAATTCGCCGACATTACTAAGGAACTGTTTCAATCCGCCGCCAACAATGGCGTGATCATCAACGATCAGTATTCGAATCATATCGATTGGTCTGGAGTCTGATTGTTCGAGTTAGCGGCATTCGTCATATCAGGATCATCGTAGCGCACCGCTTCGTGATGTCTGGTTTGCCGGTGAAGTGATACGTTGGGCTCCGCATTTCGCATATCAAGAGGTGCCAGCAGGACGGCCGTGGTGCCAACCCCTGGGGAACTCTCGATACACAGCCCTCCCCCGACCATTTCGAGCCGTCTGTTAAAGTTGGACAAACCCGAGCCGAAATGCTCCACCGAAGGGTCAAATCCAGCACCGTTGTCACGCACCATGATCCTCAGCGTGTTGTGAGGTCCCTGGCGCAAATCGAGCACGGCCTGATGCGTACCTGCATATTTGACGACGTTCATCAGAAGTTCACGCACCGCATTGAAGCACATGAGTCGAATCGTCATGCTGGCCGGCTCTGCATCGGGGGTACAAACCATTTCCACATCGAGCCCGTAATTCGAGCGCACCCAGCGACAAAGCGACTCCAAAGCGGGTAACAGGCCGCGTTCCCTGATCAATGGCGGGCTCAACTCAACGCCGAGCGTACGAGCGGCATGGATAACCATGGAAACATGCTCCTTAGCCTCTTCAACGACCCGTAGCATATCTTCTTGCGCAGTGCGTTCGCTCAACCCACTGAGCAAAAGACGCGTTGCCACGAGCAAAGGCTGGACTTGATCGTGAAGCAACTCATAGAAACGATCCCGTTCGTGCTGTTCAGCCCGGGTTAACTCGCCAGACAACTCCCTCAGGTGCGCTGCGCGCTCATTGGCAACCTCGGCAAGCTGACCATTGGCCTCCTTGAGCTGATTTTCCACCAGCCGCTTTTCCGTGATGTTCTGGGTAATTCCGAAACCACCCACCAAAACGCCCTCACCGTCGAATTCCAGTTCGGCTTTTTCGCGAACCCATTTGACCTTTCCGTCAATCAGCAATCGATGCTCGATGTCATAGGGCTTGCCGGCAAGACAGTCCAGCCACATGCGGTCAACATAGTCGCGGTCGTCGGGGTGAACACAGGAAAGGAAGATTTCGTAGCTCAGATGCGTTCCTTCGGCAACACCGAAGATGCGGTGGTTTTCGGCAGACCAGGTCAATTCGTTACGCCGCACGTCAAGCCTCCAACTGCCAATATTGCCAACGGCCTGAGCTCGAACGAGATCATCCTCGCTGGCCTGCAGAGCGGTTTCGGTAAGTTTGTGGTGGGTAACGTTTTCGGCAAAA
Source organism: Rhodocyclaceae bacterium (assembly GCA_031398685.1). Classification (GTDB taxonomy): domain Bacteria; phylum Pseudomonadota; class Gammaproteobacteria; order Burkholderiales; family Rhodocyclaceae; genus Propionivibrio. Next base: position 3,703 of record JANNNT010000259.1, read on the forward strand.
ATAATGATCCCACCCACGCCTCCAGCCTCATTGAACCAGGGATGGACTGCCCAGCGTACCCAGGTTCTGGAACCGTCGCCCCTAACCCAAATATCCTGATTCTTGATGGCAGCGATTCCCTCCAAAGCCCTCAGATTAATGTCTTTCCATTCCTCCTTGGTATCCGGAATGACGTCGTAATGATTCAGGCCGGTCAGGTCGACTGCTCCACGACCGTACTCCGCAAGCCAGCAACGGCTTGTCGCAATATAGTTCAGGTTGCGGTCAAGCATGGCAATGCATGCAGGGACCTGATCGACCAGGGCTGTCAATTGGCGCCGGCTGGTGTTGAGCGCCTGTTCGATCTTGTTTCGTTCACTGACGTCGCGCATGATGACGGGAAATAGAAGATTGCTGCCGTTAACGGCCATGGAAATCGACGCTTTTGGGTTGGTCTAGATTGACAGCAAACCCTTGTCGATCGCATAAGCGGTGAGGGTCGAGGCATTGTGCAGATCCAGCTTGCGCATCAGGTTCGAGCGGTGCTTCTCCACCGTCTTGACGCTCAGGCAGAGGTAATCGGCGATGTGCCTGTTCTGCTGCCCTTCAGCGACCAGTTTGAGAACCTGCCGCTCCCGATGAGTCAGTGTTTCCCACGGACTGATCGCGCCTGCCGTGGAACCGCCGTTATTACCACCGCCCAGGTAGCCGGTAATCACCTTCGAGGAGATATCCGGGCTGAGGTAGGTCTTGCCGTTGAGGATGCTGCGGATCGCAACACGCAATTCGTCCGGGTGCGCATCCTTGAGGACGTAGCCGTCGGCGCCGGCGCGCAGGCTCTCATGGATGTACTCGTCAGCCTTGTGGATGGTGAGCACCAGCACCCGCATTTCCGGATGGCGACGCTTGATCTCGCGAATGGTTTCGATGCCGCTGATGCCCGGCATGGAAATGTCGGTGATTACAATATTCGGCTTCAGGGCAGTGACGGCACGCATGGCATCGCGGCCATTATCGATTTCGCCGACAATTTCGAAGTCAGGCTCTTTGGACAGCAGCGCCTGTAGCCCGGCTCGCAGGATCGTATGATCCTCGACGAGAAGTATGCGCCCCTTGATTCCCATGATCACTCCCGGTTTCCAGAATGTTGTTTCAACGCGGCACTCGCGAACCACCCGGCTTCGGCTTTGCCGGCGGCGTTGGAGCCAATTGCTGTGACGTCTGACTTGGAGTGTATATGAACACCCACTCCGAATACTTCTGTTTGTCTTCGAACTTCGCATCAGCCCGTTGGAAGTTGCCTTTCTTGAGCGGCATCTCCTCAGAGAGACTGAAAACACCCATGATCTCTCCCGCCGGCCCCTTGACCAGACCCCATTCCTCGCTGCCCGTGACCGGATCCGGAAAGAGCTGGCGCAGATAGCGTTTGGTCCCGGGCGTGCGCGGGTCCTGCAACAGATCCTGAAGACTGCCTGGAAAAGACCTGCCTCGGCTCGTATTCTGGTTGTAATACTGGCTGATGGCCTGGCGGTACTGATTGCCGACAAACAGCAGTTCCGTCTCGCTCTCGCGCTTGCGCTCCGTGCGCCAGAGGTCGGCTGTGGCCGCTGCCATGATGCCCATGATGACCACCAGAACGAGCACACCAATATAGGTGAAGCCGGACTGGAAACGCAGGGAATAGGCCGATGCGCTCATGGCTACCATCCATTGAACGCGGTCTGGTCACGGCCCAGGCCTTCGGCGCCGCTCCGGACATCATAGACGGCGCCCTTGTCCTCTGCTTCCGGGGGCAAGACGACCCAGGTGCTGCTGCTGCCCGTAACCGGATCGAAAGGCAGCGAGCGCAGGTACTTGCGGGTGACCAGATCCTCCAGCGTATCGGGATAGCGGCCGTTGTCCCCGTAGTACTTGTCCAGAGCTTCCCGGGTTACGGTCAGTGTCTGCCGCAACATGGTTTCCTTGGATTTCTCGACACTACTGAAATAGCGTGGTGCAGCGATGGCCAGGAGCATGCCGACGATACTCAGCACGACCAGCAGTTCGATCAGGGTGAAGCCTCTGCGCAGGGGGGTATGTTTGATCACCATTTGATCACCATTTGCGATAGACAATGCCGTTCAGGCCTGTCCCCGTAGCCATGGTGTACACATCGAAAACATCCTCTCCCGCCTCCGGGTTTTCAACGCTACTGGCGTAGCTGCGCTTGCCCCAGGTCTCGTCGTCAGCGATCGTCGGGTCAGCGAAGAAAGGATCGCGAGGTATGCGCCGCAGGAAGTAGATCTTTGTCTTGCCCTCCGGGCTGCGCGCATCGGCGACACCGTCCACCAGGACTTGCAACGAAGGCGGGTAGCCAGAAAGGCTGCGGCCACCCTGGACACGGCCGTCCTCTGTGGCCTGCCGGTAGGCATCGACGGCGTTGCGGATGTCACGCAGGGCAGTTCTTAGCTCCTGTTCCTTGTGGCGCTGCACCGACAGTTCAGCCATCGGCAGAGCCACCGAGGCCAACAGCCCGACGATGGCCACGGTCATCATCAGTTCGATCAGCGTGAAACCGCGATGTCGCAGGCGCGCAACCATGATCATTGCACCAGTGCGAGCCTATGTGCTGCAGGCGGCACGAAGGCGATGGCCTCACCGTCCACACCGGCCGGGACAATGCGGCTGATATTTATCAGCGACTCGGGTACGGCCGATATCACTTCAAAGGTGATGGCGACAACCGTACCGCTGCGTGCGGCCACCCCCGACTGGCTGGCGAGGTCAACAACGATCTGGCCGTTGTCCTGATCAAGAGTCTTGGAGAAATTGGACGAAGGATCGCCTTGTTTCAACAAATCCCCCTCAACAACGTCCACCACCTTCAGTACAGAGGCATCGAAGTTAACGAGCAGGCCGAGACTCTTGACGCCGAGGCCTGAGTTGGAGTTGATCGACAGGCTGATCTGGTCGCCCACTTTGGCCTGGTTCGGGCCCTGCCAGGCCAAGACCAGTGGTGCGCCACCGCTGGCAGCGGCAGGTGCCGGCGCAACGTCGCCCGGCGTCTGCGGTATTTCGGCTTCAGTGGCCGGCACCGGCGGTGCCACCGGCATGATGAGCGGCACACGGCTGCGCTGAGGGATCTGCCCGGCTGGTGAGGATTGCGCTGACGGTGCTGCCTGGCCGGCTTGGGTGTTGGCGCTGGAAACGCTGACGCTGCCCATCGGCTTGAGCATTACCGGCGCGTTGCGCAGGGCGGCCTCGGTGCCCGACCAGTATTCAAGCTCGCGTGAATCGGGGGTCTTCGCCGAACGAACCACATGCGGCGTAATTGAGAGGACGATTTCACTCTTGCTGTTGTCGTTCTTGTGACTGGACAGGAGACGGCCGAGAACCGGGATCTGGCCCAGGAACGGCACTTCCACCGTCGTCCGGCGATCCTGGTCGCTGATCAGGCCCGCCAGGACCTGGGTTTCACCATCCCGAAGACGCAGCACGGTGGATGCGTTGCGCGTTCCGATCTGGTAGGCCAGGGTACCGGACTGCGTATTGGGAACCTCTTTGGCGATGTTGCTGACCTCCATGCTGACCTTGATCGAGACCAGATTATCGGGATTGATGTCCGCTTCCACTTCGAGTTTGAGTCCGACGTCCAGGTACTGGACGTTGCCTGTGACCACGGACGAACCGGTATTCGTAGGCGTGACGGAATTGGTGATGATCGGTACCCGGTCGCCGATCATGATCTTGGCCTTCTCGCGGTTCTTTGCACGAATGCGCGGGCTGGCCAGCACATTGACGTTGCCATGGTCGGAATGCAGGTTGAAGCCGACAGCCAGTGCCGGGCTGACGAGGAGGCTGCTTGCAGTGAGGTTGCGCAGTTCACCGAGGGTCAAGGCAGTAACTGCCGCACCTGCAGCTCCAGTACCACCCGAACCCGGGGGAGTAGTCAGCGTCAGCAGGTCAGGAAACTTGATGCCGATCTCCGAGAGGTGCGAACGCGCCACTTCCAGCACCTCCACTTCCAGCATCACTTCCGGCTCGGGGCTGTCCTGGTCGGCGATGAGGCGCTCCGCCAGGCGGATCGCGTCGGGCGTGTCACGAATGACAATGGAGTTGGTCTTCTCATGGATGAAGATATCCTTGGTCTTCAGCAGC
>JANNNT010000400.1:0-2387 GCA_031398685.1 Rhodocyclaceae bacterium
ATGTCTGGTGGGATGCGTTGCGCCAGCGTTATGCGCATGACGACATTGACTTCGCCCCGGTCGACTTTGACATGACAGCTCGCTTGCCGGCCGTGCTGTTTGACAGCGTGGCGGACAATCTTTTGCACAATGCGTTGCTCAAACGCCAAGGCGAGAGCGGGCTGGTGGTGCGCGTGTCGCTCGCTACCGACGCGTCGCTGTTGAGTGTTTGCGATAGTGGCAGTGTCGTGCGCGAAGACGCTGTCAATGATCTGCTCCGGGCGCCGGTGTCATCGGAAAACGGTCTCGGAATCGGGCTATACCACGCGGCCAGACAGGCAGAGAGCTTCGGTCACGAACTCCGGCTGGCAAGCAATGTGGCTGGAAAGGTCTGTTTCGAGTTGAGGCGTGGGAAAAACGGTTAAGCGGATTCTTCCCGATTACTTACGCCGCTTTCCGCCCGATGACGCGGTGGACAACCATGTTGCCTTTGCCCTTGAGATAAATCGTTTGCGACTCGTTGAAATCAAAACGTTGTTCCAGTCGCCGATGGGTTGTTTCATCTACCTGCACCATGCCGGGAACGCCCTCGCTGGTAATGCGGCTGGCAATATTGACGGTGTCGCCCCATAAGTCGTAAATGAATTTTTTCTTGCCGACAACGCCGGCGACCACCGGGCCGGTGCCGATACCGATGCGTACTTCGAGGCGCATCTGGTTAACGTGGAAGTCGCGCTGCAGAAGATCCCGCATCTCCAGCGCCAAATCGACCAGGGCGTCGGAATAGTCGCTGCGCTGGTCATTCAAGCCCCCGGCGACCATATAGGCATCGCCGATGGTTTTGATTTTCTCCAGCCCGAACTTTTCAGCAAGTTCGTCAAACGATGAAAAAATCCTGTTGAGCATCGAGAACACCTGCTGCGGGTTCAGCCCCTCGGCAATCCGGGTGAAGTTCACGATATCGACAAACATCACTGAAACATCGGCAAATCCGTCGGCAATGGTCAGGTTGCTGTTCTTCAGTCGTTCGGCAATCGGGCCCGGAAGAATGTTCAGCAACAGACGTTCCGAACGGTCCTGCTCGATCTGCAGTAGCTGGTGAGCCTCTTCGAGGCGCGTCTGGGCTTTCTGCTTTTCGATGGCGGAGTAGCGCAGGAGCAGGAAAACAATGGTCGAGACGGCTGCAAAATTGAGTGCGAAGAAGAACACCGAGGTCTGAGTCGGTACCTTGATTTGCCCGGTTATCAGCGAATCGGCGAGGTAGTAGTCAAACCCGCCGGAGAGCGCGGTGAGAAAAAGGTAGGCAAAAAACCAGGCCAGCGCCTCACGCGGGCCAATGAACAGCACGGCGCCAATAGGCGCCAGCAGCGCCCACAGGCTGAGGCCGCTGGCAGTAATGAAGTTGCCCATGCTCCACTGGGCCACAAAGGGCATGAACAGAAACAGCGCCAGCTGGATCTGGCGAAAGCCATCAAAATTCAGTGTTTTCAGGTAAACGAGCAGATTGCCGACCAGCAGCAACTGGAACACAAAGGGAATGGTCGATGAAAACTGCGGCCCGAGTTGCCAATAGATGAACAACCAGAACATCGACGCAAAGCTGATCAGGCCGGTGGCAAAAATCAGCAAGGATTTCTGCAGTCGCAGTTCTTCTGAGTCAGTCGGCAAGATGCCGGCACTGCGAACGCCTTCGATAAAACCGGATTTAGTACTCATGGACTGTCTGACGATGTCATTTTTATTAGTAACGGCTGATTTGACTCCAAACGGGGGTGGCGGTCAAGGCGTTTGCATCTCGCTTGCATCTCTCAGGGAAGCCGGCCTGCCGAGATCATGCGGTTCATCAAAACGTAAGGTGGAATCCAAGTGACGATGTCGTCGAACTCTCCACCGACTGGAACAGTGGATTGGTTGCGGGAAAAAAAAGACGTCGTGGCTCCTTCGTTGATGTCCTCATCTGCGTTGGTTGCCGATAAGTCGGCTATTGCGATTCCTTCCTCGGTGACACCCCAGTTGTTTTTGCCGGCAGAATAGACGACCGCTGGGGCGCACGGCGTGCAGCCGCCAGCGCTGCCGATAAGATAGTTGGCAGTACCGGCGCTGTCGCGCGTCTGAACCTTCTTGCTACCGTTTGTGGTCAACGTGATTGGTGTATTGGCATAAGCGAGGGTGACGCTATAGCGGATCATTTTGTTCCAGGCATCGGTTCTTTTTAGACCCAAAGTTGCCCAGGGAATGAAGCCTGTGCAGGCAGCGTTGTCCGGACAAATCACCGGATTTTCGGAACCGTCGGCCAATGAGGTTGCCGGCCGCGGGAGGCGGCCGTTGGTGACGGCAAAACCGATCAGCGCCTCGCGTATCTCATTGAGTTGCTGCGCCGTCTGGTTGTAGTTCCTTTGATCGATCTG
>JANNNT010000349.1:0-5038 GCA_031398685.1 Rhodocyclaceae bacterium
GGTTCGCCCGGCCGCGAAGGCATCCTGCGGCAACTCGTCAAAAGCTGGCTGAGCCGTCGCAAGGACGTTCTCGCCTTCTGCCACGCCCCCTCCTGCGACGGCGGCGAAGGAGCGCTATGGGTTTTGCTCAAGGCGGACAAGACCGAAAAACGATAATCCTGCCGTGAAACACGTCCGAAAGGATCGGTCCGTGATGCAGGAACTACGCTCATCTGGCAATGCACGCCATGAAGATTTGTAGGGGTGCCGACGTTCGGTGTCACCTCGAAGCGACTCTATTGATTGGCGTTCAGCGTTCCAAAGGCGACAGTTTGTGGCCGAGCCAGTCGCCGCTTGGTGCGGTGTGTGCGCGCATCGATTGAAGCAGGGTGGCCGGATCAGCCGCGACGTGAATGAGCTTGAGGTGCTGCGGTTTAATGAAGCCCTCTTGCGACATGTGTTTCACCATTGCCAGCAAGGGATCGAAAAAACCGCGCACGTTCAACAATCCCACGGGCTTGGCGTGGATGTGGAGTTGCGCCCAAGTGACGATCTCGAAAAGTTCGTCGAGCGTGCCAAATCCACCGGGCAAGGCCACGAAGCCGTCGGCGCGATCCGCCATGGCCGCTTTGCGCATGTGCATGCTGCTCACCACCGCCAATTCTGTCGCCTGGGGATGGGCGAGTTCGCGGTCGGCCATGAACGACGGAATCACGCCATAGGCCCTGCCACCTTCCGCCAGAACACTGTCAGCCACAATTCCCATCAACCCCACGTTTCCACCGCCCCAAACCAGCTCAATATTCTGGCCGGCTAGCAGCTCTCCGAAACTCGTTGCTGCCGCTGAGTACGCCGCATCGTGTCCGGAAGCTGAACCGCAAAAAACGCAAATAGATCGCATAGATCACCAAATCAAGTTTCATCACCACGTTAAGCCGAAAACCTTGGGCTAAAACAAAAACGGTCCGCCAGATCGCGAACCGTTTTTGTCGGATTACCGGCAGGTCAAACGGCTGATTCGCCGGTTTCTCCCGTACGAATCCGCACGACCTGTTCAACGGAAGTTACAAAAATCTTGCCGTCGCCAATCTTGCCAGTACGCGCCGCCTTGACGATTGAATCAATAGCGCCTTCGACCGCGTCGTCGGCAACGACAATCTCGATCTTGACCTTGGGCAGGAAATCGACAACGTACTCGGCACCGCGATACAGCTCGGTATGCCCTTTCTGGCGACCGAAGCCTTTGACTTCCGTTACGGTCAGGCCGGAAACGCCGATTTCCGACAGCGCTTCGCGCACTTCATCTAGTTTGAACGGCTTGATAACAGCTTCAATCTTCTTCATTGCTCTCGCTCCAGAAAAGTATGTCAAATCGTAACAGAAATCGAATCTCAGTATGGGTCGCGATAGCGATTGGTAATCGGATAACGCCAGTCCTTGCCGAAGCCGCGCTGCGTGACGCGAATGCCGACCGGCGACTGCCGCCGCTTGTATTCGCTGATCCTGAGCAGGCCGACGACACGGCGCACATCGGCCTCACTATGACCTTTGGCGATGATTTCGCGCGGGCTCAGGTCATTTTCCATGTAGGCCTCGACAATGGCATCGAGCACTTCATAGGGCGGCAGGCTGTCCTGATCGGTCTGGCCCGGCTTCAATTCGGCTGATGGCGGACGCGTGATGATGCGTTCCGGGATCGCGTAGGAGACGGTATTCCGCCAATTCGAAATGCGGTACACCAGCGTCTTGGCAATGTCCTTGATAACCGCAAAACCACCGGCCATGTCGCCATAAAGCGTGCAATAGCCAACGGCCATTTCAGACTTGTTGCCCGTGGTCAGCACCAGCGAGCCGCTCTTGTTGGACAATGCCATCAGAATCATGCCGCGAATGCGCGCCTGGAGGTTCTCTTCGGTGGTGTCGGCCGGCAGCCCGGCAAATTCTTTCTCCAGCACGAGGGCAAACGTAGTCATTGCCGGCTCGATGGCGATTTCGTCGTAGCGCACGCCCAGCAGGCGGATCATTTCACGTGAATCGGCCAGGCTAATCTCGGCGGTATAGGGCGAAGGCATCATCACCGCGCGCACCTTGTCCGCGCCCAGCGCATCAACGGCGATACACAGGGTCAGCGCCGAATCGATACCACCCGAGAGACCGATGATCGCACCGGGGGAACCGTTCTTGCCAAGGTAGTCGCGCACGCCAAGCACCAGCGCCTGATAAACCTCGGCCTCAACCGCCTGCTCCGCAACGATCAGGCCCGGTTGCGGCTCGCCACCAACAAACTCGACAACGACCAGGGCTTCTTCAAACTTGGGCAACTGGCAGCGGACTTCGCCGTGCGAATCCAGCGCAAACGAGCCGCCGTCAAAAACCAGCTCATCCTGCCCACCGACCAGATTGGCGTAAACCACCGGCAAGCCGGTGGCGGCGATGCGCTCACGCAATACTTCAGCACGGAGTTTCTGCTTGCCGATGTGATAGGGCGAGGCATTGAGCACGAGCAGGACTTCGGCACCGGATTCCCGCGCCAGATCCGCCGCTCCGGCTTCCCAGACATCGGCGCAGATATTGATGCCGCAGCGAACGCCCTTGATGGTCAGCACACAAGGCGTATCGCCGGAATCGAAGTAGCGCTCCTCATCAAACACTTCGTAATTGGGCAGACGCTGCTTGTGGTAGGTAGCAACGCGAACTCCATTGCTGATCAGGGTTGCGGCATTGAAACACGAGCCGTTTCGCGCCACCGGGTGGCCGACGAGCACGTCAATGCCTTTTACTTTGGCGGCCAGCGCATCGAGCTCATGCTCGCAGGCCACGTAGAAGTCTTCGCGCAGCAGCAGGTCCTCCGGCGGATATCCGCACAGCACCAGCTCAGGCGTAAGCAGCAGGTCAGCGCCCAGCGCCTTCGCTCGCTCGGCAAAATCGAGGATACGTGCTACGTTACCGGCGAGGTCACCGACCGTGGCGTTGATTTGTGCAATTGCGATCTTGAGTGTCATAGACGCAACTATAAACGATAGTTCGCCCCTTCAGAACCACAAAAACCGGATAAACGAGCCTCACATCACCATGGTTCGGGTCACCCCGTGCTCGTCAATACCGAGCAGTTGAAAACCGGGATGCCGGTGAAAAATCTGTCCGGTCGTCGAATCCATCAGGTTCTCCGACATGGCCAGCAGGGTCAGTGCAACCGTCTGGATATGGCCAAGATAGTTGATGTTGTGAATGCTGCAAACATCCCCGGTATGCATGGCCAACTCAACAGTCGGTAAGACGGCTTCAATGGAATCACTGCAATTCAGGGTCACATTCAACATGGCACTTCCCAGTTTCTTTTTAGGACGCTGGACCTCATCGGGTTATTGGCGGAGACAAGTCCGTCAACGACTCTAGCGGCAATAACTTGAGCGACTCCACAACCGCCGTCCACTCCTGTTTCTTGCTAATTTAGTTGGCAGAATTTCATCCATTCAACGTAGTTCTCAAACGACCATTTGGTGCCGAGATTCGTTGCAAGTTCACGGCTCATTCCGGTCAGGATCGCTGCAACTGGACATCCGGCCAATAAGGCAGAGGTAATTCCCAGTTCGGAATCCTCGTGAACAAGCGCCCTGGGGGGTTTAACTCCAAACTGACGACAGGCTTCCCGGAATGGTGCCGGATCGGGTTTGCCGCACCTGACATCTTCAGCACAAAGCGCAATGTCGAAACACTCAACCAGATCCAGTTCGCGCAGCGTAAAGACAACATTCATGCGCGGTGCATTGGTCACCAGGCCCGTACGGATGCCCCTCTTCTTGAGTACATTGATGTAGTCCCACAATCCGGGAAAAGGCTGAATCTGGCCTCTCGCAAAAGCCTGAAAGCGTAGCTCTTTATCATCATGAAGAAGTTCTGCCTTTTGCGGTGTAACCTCGCGCCCAAGAATGGAACGAACAATGTCGCGCGTTCGTCCGGGAACAAACCGGGGATCGTCATCGTTCAACATCTCCCCGAGGTGTACCCGCGCAAACTCGATCCATGCCCTGTTGTGATAGAGGGTGGTGTCGGCGATCGTGCCGTCCATGTCGAACAGCACCGCTTCAAAATCAAAATTCATGGCGCTTTTTTCATCCGGAGTATTGGGATCGGATGAATTCTATACAGCCAGACCACAGGCGCCACCAAAATAGACGCCAGCAATTGATACTTTTTTGCATACCAGACGATTGCCACGTGTTTCAGTAAGGCGATCCGTCCCTTTAGTCCGAACACGATCCGGGTCATCACGCACCGAGTCAATGGGAGTATGAAACTGGCGATCAATTCTTTCCTTTACAGAGTCTTGCCAGAACTACTCATCAAATTGGCGGGTTGGACGCTATCATCAAAAGCCGCGCAAACCCTGGCAAAGGACGCCAATTCGCCTTCACACAACAAATCTGACGTCCGATGACTGGCAAAAAAGTATCAGCCAAAGGTACTGTTATTGGTTGATTCCTCGTGGCACCCCCTCTAAAGTAGCTCCATCAAACGAACAACGAGCGCCGGTTGAACGGAGCACCAAAAGCAGGGAATCACCCAAGAAACGCATTTTGCAGGGGACACTGAATGAAACCTGATCTGGAAGTTGTGGATGTGCTGCAGAACGAATCGTTCAAGGTTTGGGGGCATGGCTATCCATTCAGGACGGTTCGCTGGCACTTCCATCCCGAATACGAGATTCAGTTGATTACCGAGACTTCAGGGCAGTGCTTTGTCGGTGACTATGTGGGCCGTTTCGCCCCGGGCAACCTCGTTTTCATGGCGCCAAATTTGCCCCATAACTGGGTGAGCGAGTTACCCGAAGGCACATCTGTCGAGCGGCGCAATTTGATTCTTCAATTTTCCAAGGAATTTCTCATCGAACGCGTGCTGGCATTTCCAGAAATGCGCTACCTGGAGAAACTCGTGAGCGAGTCAAAACGCGGGGTGGTGTTCTCCGAAGCCGTGGGCCAGACGGCGCGACCCATTATGGAAGAATTGCTGACGGCGTCGAGTGGGCGCCGTATCGTGTTGTTCCTCTCCTTGCTTGATC
>JANNNT010000350.1:0-10905 GCA_031398685.1 Rhodocyclaceae bacterium
CTGATGATTGAGGCAAAGGCGGGGGATTTATTTGTTTAGTTATGTAGTCACTAAATAGGCTTGACATTTCCGCCACAATCCCCTATATTTTCATGCATGCCTCCACGCACCGGAACTGCTCACGTCGTCACCACGACCCGCAAGTATAAGGATCAGGTCTATCGCACGCACCTGCTCCGCCGCAGCTACCGTGAGGGCGATAAGGTCAAGAATGAGACACTGGGCAATCTCTCCCATTTGCCTGAGCCGCTGATCGACATCATCCGTCGCTCGCTACGAGGCGAGACCTTCGTGCCACTGGGGCAAGTATTCGAAATCACGCGCTCGCGCGCGCACGGCCATGTGCAAGCCGTGGCCAGCGCGATGCAGTGCCTCGGACTCGCTACGCTGCTCGCCACCAAGCCCTGCCGAGAGCGCGAATTGGTACTGGCCATGATTGCCTCTCGCATCATCGACCCGGCAACGAAGTTGGCCACCACACGCAACTGGCACACCACGACGCTCGCCGAAGACTTCGGCGTGACCGATGCCAATGAGGACGGTCTCTACGCGGCCATGGATTGGCTGCTGGGTCGCCAGGATGCGATCCAGAAGAAACTGGCCACGCGGCACCTTCACGAAGAGGGGTTGGTGCTCTACGACCTGTCGTCGAGCTACTTTGAAGGGACCCCCTGTCCACTGGCCAAGCGCGGCTACAGTCGCGATGGCAAGCCCGGTTCGCTCCAGGTCAATTACGGCCTGCTCACGGAGTCCCGGGGATGCCCGGTGGCGGTATCGGTGCATGAGGGCAATACCGCAGACAGCCGGACCTTCATGCCCGCCGTGCAGAAGTTGCGCGAGGACTTTGGCGTTTCCCGCATGGTCATGGTTGGGGATCGCGGCATGGTGTCGCAGAAGGCCATCGACGAGATGCGCGAAGCCGATGGCATCGGCTGGATTACGGCGCTCAAGAACGCATCGATCCGTGCCTTGGTCGAGCAGGGGCATTTGCAGATGGACTTGTTCGATGAGCGCAACCTGCTTGAACTCAGTTCGCCAGACTACCCCGGCGAGCGGTTGGTGGCTTGTCGCAACAAGGCACTGGCCAAGCTGCGTGCGCACAAGCGCGAGGATCTTCTCGCGGCCACCGAATCGAGTCTCGACCAGATCAAGGCCCGTGTGCTCGCCGGCAAGCTGGGCGGACAGGATAAGATCGGCGTGCGCGTCGGCAAAGTCATCGGCCAGTACAAGGTAGCCAAGCACTTTGCTCTGACCATCACCGATACCGCCTTCTCCTGGGTCCGCAAGCCTGACAGTATTGCCAGCGAAACGGCACTCGATGGCCTGTACATCATTCGCACCTCCGTGCCCGCCACGCAGATGGATGCGCCCGAATGCGTGCGAAATTACAAGGCATTGGCCAATGTCGAACGCGCTTTCCGTTCGCTCAAGACGATCGACCTGAAGGTGCGGCCGATCCATCACCGCACCGCCGATCGGGTCCGCGCCCACATCTTCCTGTGCATGCTCGCCTACTACGTCGAGTGGCACATGCGCGAAGCCTGGCGGGAGCTGATGTTCGCCGATCCGGACCAGCAGGCCAAGGCAACCCGCGATCCCGTGGCTCCCGCCGTTCGCTCCGAAGCCGCATTGAAAAAAGTCGCTCGCCACGCCCTTGATGACAACTCGCCTGCACACAGCTTTGCCACCTTGATGGCTGAACTTGCAACCATTGTGCGCAACACCTGCCGTACCCCGCAGGGCACCGAGACCACACCAACTTTCGACCTAATGACTACGCCCTCGGCAAAGCAACAACACGCGCTCCAACTCTTGCGGAAAATCACCGTGTAGTCAGAACACAGAACTCAACCTTCGAGCGCATCGCTTGAATAGCAAGGAAAATTCGCCCCTTTGGTGCTCGAACTTCAGATTAAATGGGTAACAGGCCGGTTTCCGCTTGCCAGGTCGCAGACTTTTGAGGGGCGTACGTGGCCTATGTGACTTACCGCACTGACGCTCTAAACGGCTCAAGGTAAATTGCCTTTTTCCAGGAGCCGACCATGCACGATCTGATTGAAAACGATGAAATTCCAATGTGCCGACTGCTCGCTATCACCCTGCATGCAATGACCATGCTGGTGGTTGTCGCGTTTACCCCTATAGCTTTGGAGCAGGATGATGTTTCGGTATCGCAATAGTTCCCCCGCTTCTTGTATGCGAGAAGACCAGCCATCTCATCCGGTCGGCCATTACGCAATAGCAACGCCCTTGCGTGACGGGCAGTGGCACACCATTTCCGTGGCCATGCTGTCTTTTCTGATTTCGGTAATCAACAGCCGCCCACCCGCTGGCGAACCTTCCGGACCGCGTTCTCTGACTAGACGACATTGATCCATTGCCAACGCTATCGTGCTGGCCTTGTCGAATTTTAGATTCAATTTCTGTATTTCGTCAGCACCAACCCCGGCGCATACAGTGAGGGGAAATCAATTAGTTCCTCAATGTCTGACGAACCGGTATTGCTAGTAAAAGCGTTCCCGGTCATTCGCTTTAGCTTTTCCGAATAGCCAACCAGGTCGCCAGTTCGACTCCGGCCAGCGGCACCAGTGATACCAGGCGAATAGCCCAACTCCCACGGTTGGGCTTTTTGTTTTCTGGCGTTCGTAGCTCCTGTGTAGCCCAAATAAGGCCATCAAGCTTTCGGGTCATAAAGCCGAATCAGATTGCGCCCGGCTTCTTTGGCTTCATACATTGCCGTATCCGCCCACTTGAGAATGTCGGACTGGCTGGTTTCCTGATTGATGAATAACACCATGCCGATGCTCGCTGTGCAGTGGTGCTCGACCGTTGTTTCTGCACCCTCTTTTTGCCTTATTTTCAGCAGATAGGGTTGGGATAATGCGATACGGATTTTTTCTGCAACCATTTTGGCTTGAGTGATTGATTTTTCTTTATCCGTAGCCAGTTCACTGATTACCACTACAAACTCATCGCCGCCGAAGCGAGCTACGGTGTCCATCTTGCGTACACAATTTTCCAGTCGATTGGCGACCTCAATCAACAGCAGGTCACCCACTTCATGACCATGCGAGTCGTTCAGCGGTTTGAAGTTGTCCAGATCTAGGAACAACAGGGCACCATAGCAGCCACTTCGCTTGCTGGCCGCCATGACTTGGCTCATCCGGTCATTGAGTAGACGTCGGTTGGGCAGTTTGGTAAGTGGGTCGTGCAACGACTGCTGAAGCACTTGCTCTTCCATTTGTTTGTGTTCAGTGATGTCCAGTGCAATCCCGCCAATCAGTGATGACTGTCCTTCGCGGGGAATGCTGAACTTGTGTGTCTGGTAGAGTTTCAACTGGCCATCCGCGTTTCGCACCTGTTCTTCCATGACTACATAGCCTACTTCGGGCGAACGCTGATCATCGGCGATCAGTTTTGTCGCCAATTCGGGAGGAAAAAGGGTCCAGGCCGATTTCCCAGGCCAGGACCGAATACCAATGATGTCCGTCATGTAGCGGTTGGCATAGATCGTGGTGCCCTCTTCATTCTCGATGAAGGCGGCGGCAGGCAGCGTATCCATAAAGACGCTGAAACGTTGCTCGCTCTCCTTCAACGCGCTTTCCCGTTGCCCCAAGGTTGCCAGCAGGCGGTTGAAGCCACCGATAAGCTCACCTATTTCGTCATAACTGGTGATGGGCAGCGGTTGCGGGTGCTGATCGCTATTTGACAGGGTGGCCAGCGTTTTCACCGCAGTAAGCATGGGTGAGATCTCGCGCCTTAACATCCACCAGGTCAGTCCACCAGCCAGCAGGGTCAGGATTAGCGTGGCCTCAAGCATGTACTTTTGCATGCCGTGAATCAGGGCAAAGGCTTCGTCGGTGGGAAGTGCGGCGACGATGAACCATTCCGCCACGTGAATTCGCCTGGCCGAAGCCAGTATTTCAACGCCATTTGTAGCGACGGTAACGCCCGTTTCATCAAACCCCTGGACAAACCGATCAATGAGCGGGCTGATGCCAGCGGCGGAAAAGGATTCCATGATGCGAGTCCTGCCGGTTCCGGTAATAATCAGTCGGTCCCTGGCGTCTCCTAGAAGAAAATAACCACTACGACCATAGTAGCGCTCCGTGCTCTGATCCAGGAAATTGGGTTTGCTCAGATCGACGATTCCTGCCAGGGCGCCGATTATGTTGCCCTGGGTATCGCGCAGGGGTACGGCTACGGCAAAAACGGGGGTTGCCAGGTTTTTGTCCATGAACGGCCGGCTGATCGTCGATTTCCCCTCGTTAAGCGCGGCGCGTATGGTATCAATCTCCATGTAGTTGGTGCCGATCCGTCCTGTCGCGGCGGGCACTTCAGCCATTGCCATACCATCGGAACGCAGGGCGATGAAGCCCCCGTTGAACTGTTCCAGTAGAACCGGCCGCGTTGCAAAAAATTCCGGCAAGGCCGCGGTATTGGCCAGCATGTCCGGGCCGAGCAAACCGACCAGTTTTCCAACTGAGTCCAGGCGATTAGTTAGTTCACGATCGGCGTCGGTAGCCAGAAATGAAACCGTTGAGAACTGCTGTCTGCCCAGCAGGCGTTGCATGTCATCACGCAACTTGAGACTGACGTAGAGCGACAGCGACCAGACGCTGATAAGGAAAATGGCCAGAGTGAAGAGGGTCACTCTGGTCTTGAGCGAGCGTCGCTTAAGGGTACTCAGGTTCATGTTGTTATGAACTGTTGATGTGCTTGCTTCATCGCTACCGAAATGCCCTCATCCTTGTTCGCCGAACAAGGGCATTGCGTTTGCCATGGCCTCCCAGGAGTGACTGCGATATGCATGTGGCAACTCTATCACTTTTGTATACGTAGCAGCGCACGAAAGTCGTGTGCTGACTTGCAGCGTTTTTTTTAAAGCGCGTAGCGCCAAAATCACCCACATCGTCGGGCCCATGGATCAGCCTTCAAGGGGAGGGCGAGCTGATTTTTCCGATCAACGTTCAATTGCGTCCGTTTTTCATGTAGTAGCAGCAATAAACTCGAATTTGTATTATCTTTGCGCTTTCGACGTATTTTTAACGCAGATGAATACAAAACAATCCGGGGACGCGGTACCGAAGGTCTATCTGATCGATGATGATCCGGTAGCGGTGTTCCTGCTTGTTGATCTTGCGGAATCCGTTGACCTGCCGTACGTCGTTTTCGAAAACGCCGTGAAGTTTCTTGAGCAGGAGCTGAACGGGCTTGAAGGGTGTATTGTCAGCGATCTGCGCATGCCTGGTCTGAGCGGTCTGGAACTTCAGGACGAACTTCACAAGCGCGGGGTCAACCTGCCGATTATTTTCATTTCGGCTTTTGCTGAGGTGCAATCGGTGGTGCGCGCCATGCGCGGTGGCGCACTCGATTTCTTTCAGAAACCTTTTTCATCACTGGACCTGATCGAGCGCGTGCAGGATGGTCTGCGTATTGACAAGGAGCGGTCTGAACTGCTGTCCAGGAACCGCAAAATTGGCGAGCGTATCGCGCAATTGACACCGCGCGAGAAGGAAGTCCTGCAGGGGATTTTCGAAGGCAAGCTCACCAAGGTTATTGCCAGCGAACTCGGCATCGGCGTTCGAACCGCCGAGACCTACCGGCAACTGATCATGCAGAAATTGGAGGCCGGTTCAATTGCCGAACTCGTGCGTATCGTTGTCGACGCCATGCCGAGATATCATTCCGTTTCGCAATAAAACCTTTAAACGGCTGTCGTACCATCACTTCCTTGCCGCACGCAGCTCGGTGAGCGCACGTTCAAAATCAAAAACCTGTATGGCTGACAGCAGTGAAGCGCTCGCTTCGTTGAAAGAGGCTTGCAAAACATGGCTTTCCTCGCGAGCGAATATGCAGGCATCCATGTCACCTTCTTCGAGCAGGCGTTCGAGGCGTGAAATCACTGTCTTGCAGTGATTCATATCCAATGCTGGGGCGGGCGGTGCCGCGCCCGCGGTGTGCTGAGCATTCTTCAGGCCAGCAATGAGCTGTTGCAGCAGAGTTTCCAGCGTCACCAGGCTCGTTTCAATCTCTTTCTGCCCTGCCTTTAAACGGATCAAATCGAGTAGCGCGGCGGCCAACTCGGCGACGGGTTTCGCTCCGATGAGGCCGGCAGACCCTTTTAGCGCATGGGCCAGCTGCTCGGCGAGTTCCATGTCCCCCGTGCTTACGGCTGCGGATAGTTTCTCTGGATCAAACTCGTGGCCGAGCAGGAAGAGGTCGATCACTTGAGCAAATTTCTCTTCATTGCCGCGAACACGCGCCAGTCCGTTTGCGATATCAAGGCCGGGAACACGAGCCAGCCGTTGTTGCAGGGTGGTAGGTCCCTGAGGCGGGGCGATGGGCACGCTTTTGTCGTCTTCATCGGCCGCAGCGTTCTGCGCGGCGTCGGTTCGCGGCAGCCACTTGAGCAGCATGGCATAGAGCGTATCCGGATCGACGGGCTTGGCGACGAAATCGACCATTCCGGCATCGAAGCACTTGCGCCGATCTTCGTCAAAAGCATTGGCGGTCATCGCCAGAATGGGTGTGTTTGAGCGCCCTGAAAGCTGGCGGATGGCCCGTGTGGCTTCGAGGCCGTTCATTTCGGGCATTTGTACGTCCATCAGTATCAGGGCGTAGTCGGTGATGCGTGCCTTGTCAACGGCTTCTCGCCCGTTTCTGGCGATTTCAACCTGCAGGCCAACGCCGTGCAGCAGCAGTTGGGCGACCTCCAGGTTAACGTCCACGTCATCGGCCAGCAGGACCCTCGAACCGGCGTAATGCCGCCGCAATTTCTCTTCGTGGTGGCCTGTTTCAGCATCGATCATGTCGGGCATGATGCCCACGCCACGTTTGAGCCGGGCGGTGAGCCAGAAGGTGCTGCCACGATAGCGTTCACTTTCAACGCCGACTTCACCCCCCATCAAGTGTGCCAGCCGGCGGGTGATGGCCAGCCCCAGGCCAGTGCCGCCGTACTTGCGGGTGATCGAAGTGTCGGCTTGTTCGAAGGCCTGGAAAAGGCCAGGCAGTTTTTCCGGGGCGATGCCGATCCCGGTGTCTTCGGCCTCGAAACGGAGCAAAAGGCCGTCATCATTTTCTTCGACGAGCATGGCGTGCAGGATGACCTGGCCATGATCGGTAAATTTGACGGCGTTGGCGGCGTAGTTGAGCAGGGCCTGGCGCAAACGGGCGGGATCACCGCGCAGCCAGGGCGGGGCGTCGTCCAAGTCAATCACGATGGGCAGTCGCTTGGCGCGCGCCTGGTTGGTAATCATCGTGCGCACGTTGTCGAACAGGGAATACAGGGTGAAGTTGCACTCCTCGAGTTCCATCTTGCCGGCTTCGATCTTGGACAGATCGAGAATATTGTTGATCAGTTCAAGCAGATGGGCAGAGGCGCTGTCGATCTTGTCGAGCCGATCGAGTTGTCTGGGAGTCGGTTCGCTGTTGCGCAGCAAATGCGTCATGCCGACGATGGCGTTCATCGGCGTACGGATTTCATGGCTCATATTGGCCAGGAAGGACGTCTTGGCAACGTTGGCTGTTTCGGCCCGGATGCTGGCTTTGGCCAACTGCGCCGTACGTTCTTCGACCAATTCTTCGAGATGGAAACGGTATTTGTCGAGTTCCTCGCCCAGACGCTTCTTTTCGGTGACATCTTCCTTGATGGCCACGTAGTGCGTGATTTTTCCGTCGTCCTGGCGAATCGGGGCGACGTTGGCGAATTCGATGAACAGGCTGCCGTCCTTATGCTGGTTGTAGAATTCGCCCTTCCACGATTCACCGCGCGTAAGCGTGGGCCACATCGCCTCGTAGGTCCCGGGCGGGGTCCTGCCCGAATGAAGGATACGCGGATTGCGGCCAATCACCTCCTCGCGGCTGTAACCGGTATGGGCCACAAAGGCATTGTTGACGTACTCGATGCGAGCGTCGGGATCCGTTATTACGATGGCCTCCGGGCTTTGTTCGACGACTTGCGAAAGGATGCGCAGGGTTTGTTCGGATTTCTTGCGCTGCGTGATGTCGCGCAGGGTGGCGGTGAAATAAACGCCATCGGTGACGGCCCAGCGCGTGAGCGAAAGATCGATATCGAATTCGCTGCCGTCCTTGTGCAGTGCGGAGAGTTCAACCAGCCTGCCGATCACGTGAGGTTCGCCACCGGAAAGAACGCGTTTCATCCCGGCGTGATGGGCTTTGCGATGGCATTGCGGGATCAGCACATCCAGCAGCTGACCGACGATTTCTTCGCTCGCATACCCGAAAATTCTCTCGGCAGACGGGTTCCAGGCGATGATGATGCCCGCGCTGTCGGCGGTTATGATTGCATCATTCGATGACTGGGTTACCGCTTCGTAGCGTTCAATGCTGCTGCGCAAAGCCATTTCGGCGCGTTTGCGATCGGAAATGTCGGTTAGTGTCATGCGAATGACGGGGGTATCGCTCAGAGGGGCCTGGAGTGAACTTTCTGCCTTGACGTCAAATGTCGTCTCGTCCGCACGTCTCAGCGTAAATTCGTCGCTCTGCCGGTCGGTGCCATGCGCGGATTGTTCCAGGAACATTGTCCAGCGCTCCAGGTCACCCTCGGTGACAAAATTTGAAAAATTGCACCCGGGATCCTTGTCGCGATCAAAGCCCAGCAGCGAGATGCCTGTGTGGTTGATTCTCTGAATTTCTCCCTGTGGCGAGAGCGTGAGATAGGCCGCCGGAGCGAATTCGTAGAGACTGACATAGCGACTGCGCGATTCCTCGAGCTCCGACTTTGCCTCCTGCAGGCTCTCGTTCTGACGCAGGAGTTCAGCCTGATTTGCCTTGAGCTGAGCATTGGCGATTTTGATCGCCATTTCATGCATCACGCGCGACGTGATGTCCTGCGCCGTGCCGATCAGGATGTCGATGCGGCCATCGGGCTTGCGCACACATTGCAGATTGGACTCGGCAAATATCACCGATCCATCCTTGCGGATGATGCGTTGTTCAAAAGCGACGGAATCGGCTTCCCCATGATAGATCTTCCGGATTTCAGCATAAGCCTGGTCAACGTCATCCGGATGCGTGATTTCCCGCCAGGTTTTTTTGAGCAGTTCGTCGGCGGTATAACCGGTAAGGGCGAGGGTTTGATTGTTGATCCTGATGAATCGTCGGGTTTTCGGCGAGACAATGACCATGCCGATAAAGGGCAGGGTAAAAAAGTGGTGCAGCAGTTGATCGGCCCTGGCCTGTTCCGCCAGCAGGGAAAGCTGCTGGGTGTGTTCACGCTGGCGCCAGAGAACGAATAACGCACCAAAAATGGCCAGAACGGCGGCCAGCGCGATGGCACCGATCCAGAACATCGTTCGCCACATCGGAGCCAGCACCTCTTCACGGTCGATCTTGGCGATCAGATGCCAGGAGCTTCCGGCGACCGGGCGATAGGCGGCAAGAACCGGGATCTCACGATAATCCACTCCCGATATTTCGCCGGAAGCATTTTCGAGTACGGCGCGTACAACGGGCAATTCGATTCGGGAAATCGGAACGCGCAGGTTTTGCGATGCATCCTTGCTGTGACGCAGCGGGCTAAGGTAGACGACATCGTCCTTGTCGCGTTGCACCAGCAGGATTTCGCCACTTGGACTGGGGGTTGGCCAGTGTGCCAGATAGGGAAAAACAGACTGTTTGAGGCTGACGGTGGTTACGACAAAACCGATGACAGTGCGACCGTCCTGGCCTTTCCGTTCCGGCTGGAAGAGGGGTGCGGCAAAGAACATCACCGGTTCGCCGTTGGTGGTGGATAGTTCGCCATGCTCGACTCCGGAGCTGGCAGTGACTTTGGCGAGCAACGACGCTGTTGTGCCCGAAACCGGAATTGTCTCGCCCACGCTGACGATGACTTCGCCCTTCGTGTCGAGCAGGGCCACGGACCGGTGACGGTACGCATGACGCATGGCGCTCAGGTTTTCGGCAACCGCTTCGCGCACGTCCGGATCCCCGCTTAGCTGCAGACTCACCGCGCGAGACTGGAAGTCGGTTCGGCTCATGGCGACTTTGAGATCGGCCTCGCGCTCCGTGAGCCAGTTTTCGATCTGATTGGCGTTCAGGCGGGCAATGACGGTAAGGTTCTCAAAGGTTTCGTACTCGATTTGCGGGATGCGCAGGCTTCCATAAAGACCACCGAGCAGCGGGACGAAGAGCAGCAGCCCGACAAAAATAGCACGCAACAGGGGCGTGCTCGACCGCGTGCCCGGCGTGATTCGGGAGAGCAGGAAATTGGAGAGGGCGCTCACTCGCTAGGGTCTCTTTCAGCTATCAATACCGTAATGTAGGGCAATTGCTTCGAATTCCTCACATCCGGCCAGGAAGGTGTCGGTGATGTCCGGGTCAAAATAACAACCCCGTCCTTCACTTATGATTTGTCGAACCGTGGCAAATGGAATAGCTTCCTTATAAACGCGCTTCGAGATGAGTGCGTCGAAAACGTCAGCCAGCGCCATGAGCCGGGCGGAGAGCGGGATGGCCTCGCCAGCCAGGCCGTCGGGGTAGCCGCTGCCGTCCCAGCGCTCGTGATGCCAGCGCACGATTTCCTTGGCTTGCGAGAGAAACTCGACCGAAGTATCAATGTCCCGTTCGGCCAGGCTGATGGCCTCGCTGCACAGCACGGTGTGGGTTTTCATGACCGACCATTCCTCCGGCGTCAGCTTGCCCGGCTTGAGCAGGATGTGGTCGGGAATGCCGACCTTGCCGATATCGTGGAGGGGCGCGGAGCGCGCCAGGATATCAATGTACTTGGTGCTGAGCGTCGCGGCAAAGCGTGGGTGATTTGCCAGGCGCGATGCCAGCAGGCGAACATAGCTCTGGGTCCGCTGGATGTGGTTGCCGGTCTCGTTGTCACGGGTTTCGGCGAGGTGCGCCAGAGCGCGGATGCTGACCGCCTGAATTAGCTCA
>JANNNT010000382.1:0-2557 GCA_031398685.1 Rhodocyclaceae bacterium
GGGATGGCCAGTGCGCTGGCCGCGGGCGGCAATGACGAGATTGCCCTCCCGCTATTCGACACCGCCAGCCGCATGCGAGAGCACACCGGGTATCACCTGCTCCTGCCCACCGATCTTTCCCGACATCAGCAGGAGATGGCAGCGGCCACTGAGCGACTTGGCGCAGACGTTGCCAAGAACATCCTGCATGACTGGCGCCAGCGCGGCAACGGCATCCAGCTTTACAACACCACCGGCGCGCGCATCATCGACAACCGGATCAGCTTCGCGCGCGACGGCATTTACGTCGATGTCTCGCACCACGCGGTGTTTCGCGGCAACCGCATGCATCACCTGCGTTACGGCACCCACTACATGAACTCCAACGACAACCTGTGGGAAGGCAATGAAAGTTACCTCAACCGCGGCGGCCTGGCGCTGATGGAAGTCCGGCGTCAGGTGGTGCGCAACAACCGGGCCTGGGCCAACTCGGATCACGGCATCATGCTGCGCACCATCCAGGATTCGCTGATCGAGAACAACGTGGTGGCCGGCAACGGCCGCGGCTTCTTCATCTATGATGCCGAGTACAACATCATCAAGGGCAACCGGGTGATCGACAACCGCGTTGGCGCGCATGTCTGGGCCGGTTCGATCCACAACGACGTGGACGGCAACGATTTCATCGGCAACCGCGTGCAGGTGCGCTACGTCGCCGCCCGCGACGAGCTCTGGGGAGTCAAGCAGGGCAACTACTGGAGCAATTACGCCGGCTGGGATGCCGACGGCAACGGCGTCGGCGACATCCCCTATGAAGCCAACGACGTGGTCGACCGGCTGACCTGGCAGCATCCACTGGTCAAGCTCCTGCTCAACAGCCCGGCGGTGCACAGCCTGCGCCTCGTCGCCCGGCAGTTTCCGCTGCTGCGCAACACGAGCATCGTGGACCAGCAGCCGCGCATGCAGCCGCTGAACAAAAACTGGAGTGAATGGATTGGCAAACAGTCTCATTGAACTGCGCGGCGTGCACAAGCACTTCGGCCCGGTGACCGCCGTGGCCGGGGTGGACCTGCAGGTGGAGGAAGGCGAGCTGTTCGGCCTCATTGGTCACAACGGCGCCGGCAAGACCACCTTGTTCAAAATGATGCTCGGGCTGCTGCCGGTGAGCGCCGGCGAGATCCGCATCGGCGGCCAGGCGGTGCGCGGCGAAGCCTTCCGCCAGGTGCGCCGCGGCATCGGCTACCTGCCCGAAAGCCTGGCCCTCTACGACAACCTGAGCGGCCTCGAGACCCTGCATTTCTTTTCCCGCCTCAAAGGCGCCGACCCGGCCGCTTGCACGGCCCTGCTCGACCAGGTGGGGCTTTCCGGCGCGGCCGGGCAGCGCGTTCGCAACTATTCGAAAGGCATGCGCCAGCGTCTGGGATTCGCCCAGGCCTTGCTCGGCTCTCCGCGCCTGCTGTTTCTCGACGAGCCGACCAACGGCCTCGACCCGCAGGGCATTCTCGAGTTCTACCGGATCCTGAGCGAGTTGCGCGGCGGCGGCGTTACCGTGGTGCTGACCTCGCACATCCTGGCCGAGATCCAGCAGCGCGTCGATCGCCTGGCGCTGATGCGCAACGGCGGCATCCAGGCGCTGGGTACCGTGCAATCGCTGCGCGAGGCGCAGGATCTGCCGGTAACCCTGCGCGTGAGCTTTCGCGCCGGTGCCGAGGCGGAGCTGCGCCGCCGCCTGGCCGAACACGGCGTCCTCGCCATCGACATCGATGGCGGCGTGGCCCGGATCGAGTGCGAACGGGGGCGCAAGATGGCGCTGCTCACGGCCTTGGCCGGACTGGGCGCGATGATTACTGACATCGAGGTCCACGAGCCGACGCTCGAAGACGTGTTCCTCGGTTATTCGGAGCGCCTGTCATGAACAGAATCAAATTTCGCCAGATCGGCGTCATCGCCGGCAAGGAGTTCCGCGACCGCCTGCGCAACCGCTGGGTATTGGCGGTAGCCTGCGTATTCACCGTTTTCGCGCTGGTCATCGCTTATTTCGGCTCGGCGCAGCAGGGTGCCGTCGGCTGGCGCAGCATCGACGTCACCATCGCCAGCCTGGTCAGCCTGGTCATCTACCTGCTGCCCTTGATCGCCCTCATCCTCGGCTACGACGCCATCGTCGCCGAACGCGAGCGCGGCTCGCTCGACCTGCTGCTGTCGATGCCGATCACCCGCTTCGAACTCCTGCTCGGTAAGTTCGTCGGGCTGGCCTGTGCGCTGGGCATCGCCACCGTCGTCGGCTTCGGCGCGGCCGGCGTGCTGCTCTTCTACCAGCTTGGCAACGCCGCGCTGTATCACTACGGCGGCTTCATCGCCAGTGCCTTCCTGCTCGGCCTGGCCTTTCTCAGCCTGGCGGTAATGGTTTCCGTGCTGGCGCAGGACCGCGTGCGGGCGAGCGGCGTCGCCATCGCCCTGTGGTTCTTCTACGTCCTGGTTTATGACCTGCTGCTGATGGGTCTCCTGGTGGTGAGCGACGGCCGCTTCAGCGTCGATTTTTTCCCGGTGCTGCTCCTGCTCAACCCGGCGGACATTTTCC
>JANNNT010000416.1:0-4213 GCA_031398685.1 Rhodocyclaceae bacterium
GGAGGGCGCGTGCCCCCGTGCTGCGGGCAATGCCACGTTTGGGATAGGCCTTGGGCGGTTGCGGCGCGCGCACTTCACGCGGACGTGGCGCTTCCCTGGTCCTGTCCGTGCTGTCCGGAGCTGCGGCCGGCACCGGCTCTATCGCGCGAGCCAGGGCACGAGGCGCCTCCTGACTGAAGCGTGATGTGGAGCGTGGCCTGCTGGGTTCGGCGGCCGGGCGTGCCGTTCTGGTTTCGTTGCCGTTGGCACGCGGTGCAAGAGACTGTTTCGGTGACTTGGACCCACCACGAATCGGTTTGCGTGCAGGCCCTCTGGCGTCGTCAGATGCGCGCGGAGTGGCTGGTTTTGCGGGTAACTTCAGGGTAGGACGGGTCATGGCAGGGCTTTCCGGTTCGACAGTCGACCAGTTTACGCCAGTCGGAGGCAGAACCGGCGTTGAATCGTCTCCGCGAGGAGGTATTTCAGCAAACGGCCGCCAAGTTTCCGGGCAATTCTAAAGAGCGATACAAGGCACTGATCTTCGGATACCCGTATTTTGTGGACCATCTGACCCCAACACGTTCAACGCTGACCGCCCAACGACTGCGCTACCGGGGCATCTCCGACCGATGTCCGCCGGCCAGCTTTCGTCGCACGCCCGTTTGTCCAAAGTTCAGGTATCGGCTCAGATCAAGGCCTTCGAGTCGTAAGCAACAAAATCGCCTGTCACCACCAGCACGATGCCGACCGAATATCAATCACGAGCTGCGACTGCCATGTTTCCCAATATACGTATTGCGTTCAGGCGCTTGCGCTGCCTGAAGCGTTAGAATGGCCCCTACTTTACGTTCACGGCCATAACGATGCCTTCACCCAAACCGACAGTGGGTTTTGCCACCGACAATCATCGGGCGCCAACGCCAACCCTGCTGCCTCGGTATCTGGCCCTCGCTTACGCGGTACTGATCGTCTATGCCAGCCTGCATCCCTTCTCCGGTTGGCGCGATCCTGGCGTTTCACTGCTTGCTTTTGTCGACGCCGCCTGGCCGCGCTACTGGACAGGATTCGACCTGGCGACCAATGTGTTGGTTTATTTGCCATTGGGGTTTTTTCTGACGCTGGCACTGCACCGCTTGCCCGGCCGGTGGACTCAGGCCATCGCTGCAGGATTGCTTGGGGCATTGTTCAGTTTTTGCCTTGAAAGTTTGCAAACCTGGCTGCCCTCTCGGGTGGCCTCGAATCTTGACCTCGCCTGCAACACTTTAGGCACCGGCCTTGGCGCTCTGCTCGCGCGGTGGAATGGCGAACGCTTTTTCAGCCGCATCGCGCTGCTGCAGCAGCGACTGCTGGCACCCATCCCGCATGCGGAACTCGGCCTGGTCCTGATCGGCCTGTGGCTGCTGACGCAACTCTCGCCGGAAACCATTCTCTTTGGTGCCGGCGACCTGCGCCACCTGCTGGAGATCACGCCTGCCGTACCCTATGCCGCCCCCTCGTTCTTCGCCATCGAGACCGGCATCATCATCTGCAACACCATTACCATCGGCCTGATTGCGCGCACCCTGCTTGCCGATCCAAACTCCCCCTATCTGGCGCTGACGGCTTTCTTTATCCTCGCACTCTCGATTCGTACGCTGGCGGCGGCCATCCTCGTCGACCCGTTTCAAGCCTTTGTCTGGCTGACTCCCGGTGCCGGACTTGGCTTGATGATCGGCGGCGCGACGCTGTCACTCATGCTTCTGTTGCCGTCGTCATGGCGCATTGCGCTGGCCGGTCTGACCCTAATGGCCGGCACGGTCCTGGTTAACCTCGCTCCGTCCAATCCTTATTCAGACGTCGCCATGGCCGCCTGGCGACAAGGGCACTTTCTGAATTTCAACGGGCTCACCCGCCTGGCTGCCGGCATCTGGCCCTTCCTCGCGCTCCTCTACCTGACGGCGCTCGGGCGAAGGATCTAGCAGGTCATTGAATCAAGCCGGGAATCGGCGGTCACACAATGCATAACCAACCACGAGGCGTTCTTCTGCATGAGCTACTACAAACATCACGTTTTTTTCTGCTGCAATCAGCGCCCCGAAGGCGAAAGCTGTTGCAACAATCTGGGGGCCACCGACGCACAAACCTACGCCAAGGACCGCATCGGTCAGCTTAAACTCAAAGGCAAGGGCAAGATCCGCATCAACAAGGCGGGCTGCATGGATCGCTGCGACGAGGGCCCGATCATCGTCGTCTATCCCGAGGAAGTCTGGTACAGCTACGTGGACAATGAAGACATCGAGGAGATCATCCAGGAACACCTGGTACACGGTCGCATCGTTGAACGCCTGAAAATCTGAACAGAGAAAACACGCCAGCATGAAACTGAACGAAGAAATAATGCACTTTGACGGCCCGGCCGGAACCATCGAGCTGATCGTCGAAAATCCGGGCGCACCGCGTGGCATCGCCCTGGTCTGCCACCCACACCCGCAGTTTGGTGGCACCAACACCAACAAGGTGGTGCAGACGCTGGCGCGCACCTTTACGCATCTGGGCTACGTAGCCCTGCGCCCGAACTTTCGCGGTGTCGGCGCGAGCGCCGGAATACACGACGACGGAGGCGGCGAAACTGAAGACATGCTTGCCGTTCTGGCCGAAGCCCGGTGCCGCTACGGCAATCTGCCGGTCGCCCTAAGCGGCTTCTCGTTTGGCGCCTACGTGCAGACCCGCGTGGCGCAGGCACTGGCCGAGGCCAACCACCCGGCTCAGCGTCTGGTGCTGGTCGGCACCGCCGCCGGCCATGTCGAAGGCGCGCGTCAGTATGCGACCAAGGCCGTCGCCAATGACACCATTGTCATTCACGGTTCGGTGGACGAAACGGTGCCGCTCGCCAATGTCCTGGCCTGGGCCGAGCCGATGAACCTGCCGGTCATCGTTGTTCCCGGCGCCGACCATTTCTTTCACCGTCGGTTGAACATCATCCGAGACATCATCACCCGCGCATGGCGACATTGAACCCGGCCGACGCGCTCAGCGTCTCCGGCCTGCGCAAGTCCTACGACGGCAACGAAGTGGTTGCCGGAATCGACTTCAGCGTCCCGCCCGGAACCTGTTTCGGCCTGCTCGGGCCCAACGGCGCCGGCAAAACCACCACGCTGCGCTGCTGCCTCGGGCTGACCACACCCGACGCTGGCCGCATCACCCTCTGCGGCCACACCATTCCGGCGCACGCCGAAACGGCGCGCGAACGCGTCGGCGTCGTGCCGCAGTTCGACAACATCGACCCGGATTTCACCGTCGCCGAAAACCTGATGGTGTACGGCCGCTACTTCGGCATCAATGACTCGGTCATCCGTGCCCGCATCCCCGACCTGCTCGATTTTGCGGGACTGGGCGGCAAGCATACGGCCCGCATCCAGACGCTTTCCGGCGGCATGAAACGACGCCTGACCCTGGCCCGCGCGCTGGTTAACGACCCGGACATCATTTTTCTCGACGAACCGACAACCGGCCTCGATCCGCAGGCTCGCCACCTAATCTGGGAGCGCCTGAAGCAACTCACGGCACGCGGCAAGACGCTGATCCTGACCACCCATTTCATGGATGAAGCCGAACGCCTGTGTGACCGCCTCGCCGTTCTCGACCACGGCCATCTGGTGACCGAGGGCGCGCCGCGCGCATTGATTGCCACGCACATCGAACCGCAAGTGGTTGAAGTCTTCGGCGACGAAGTCGCGGCCTGGTCGCGATCCCGGAGCACGCTGGGCGAACGCCTCGAAGTCGCCGGCGACACGGCCTTTTTCTACTGCCGCGATACGGCGCCGCTGCTCGCGGCCCTCGCCGACGAGCCAGCGCTTCGCTACACGCACCGCGCCGCCAGCCTTGAAGATGTTTTCATCAAGCTGACCGGGCGCGAGTTGAGGGACTGAGCATGCATACCAGCAGACTCTTCGCACTTCCCCGCCCCGGCCTGCGCTGGCTGCCCGTGTGGCGGCGCAACTTTCTGGTCTGGCGCAAGCTGGCCATTCCTTCGGTGCTGGGCAACCTTGCCGATCCGCTGATCTACATGCTCGGCCTCGGTTACGGGCTGGGCGGCATGCTGCCGCAGGTCAGCGGCGTCAGCTACGTGAGCTTTCTCGCCGCCGGTACGGTCGTCGCCAGCACCATGAACGCCGCGACTTTCGAGGCTCTTTACTCGGCCTTCTCGCGCATGCATGTGCAGAAAACCTGGGACGCCATCCTCAACACCCCGCTT
>JANNNT010000435.1:0-4106 GCA_031398685.1 Rhodocyclaceae bacterium
AGTTCGATCTTGACCTGCTTGCCCTTGTCAAGCGCCGGCTTGGCCAATTCGATGATTTGGTTGTCGAGTGCCTTGGCGAGTCCGTGATCCTGTGTCTCGCAATGATAAACCGGCGCACCGTGCGCACTTTCAGCCCGATAAAAAATGCGGCTGTAGTCGAGGCCTTGCGCCTTCCAGTGCTCGACGCCCTTGCGCATATCAAGCAGGTCGGCGCGACCGATCAGGTCGTCAAACTTGCGGATGCCCATCTGTGCCATCAGCTCACGCAATTCTTCGGCAACAAAGAAAAAGAAGTTGACCACGTGCTCGGGTTGACCGGAGAACTTGCGACGCAATACCGGATCCTGAGTTGCCACGCCTACCGGGCAGGTATTGAGATGGCATTTTCGCATCATGATGCAGCCCTGAACGACAAGCGGCGCCGTGGCAAAACCAACCTCGTCCGCACCAAGCAAAGCGGCAATCAGCACATCCCGCCCGGTCTTCATTTGACCGTCCGCCTGCACACGGACACGGCCACGCAACTGGTTGAGAACCAGCGTCTGCTGCGTCTCCGCCAAGCCCAGTTCCCATGGTGAACCGGCGTACTTGATCGACGACAGGGGGCTGGCACCCGTCCCACCGTCGTGGCCGGCAATCACAATATGATCAGCCTTGGCCTTGGTCACCCCGGCCGCCACTGTACCAACGCCCACCTCGGAAACCAGCTTGACGCTGATCGACGCCTTGGCATTGGCATTTTTTAGATCATGAATCAGTTGTGCCAGATCTTCAATCGAGTAGATATCGTGGTGCGGCGGCGGTGAAATGAGCCCCACGCCCGGCACTGAGTGGCGCAGGAAACCGATGTATTCGGAAACCTTGTGCCCGGGCAACTGCCCCCCTTCGCCCGGCTTTGCCCCTTGCGACATCTTGATCTGGATCTGGTCGGCGTTGATCAGATACTCGCTGGTCACGCCAAAACGACCGGAGGCCACCTGCTTGATCGCCGAACGCAGGCTATCGCCTTCCTTAAGCTCCAGATCACGCTCGATGCGCCCCTTGCCGATGATATCCGAGACCATCTGGCCAGCCTTGGCCGGTTTGAAACGTGCAGGATCTTCTCCACCTTCGCCGGTATTCGACTTGCCGCCAATCCGGTTCATGGCAATCGCCAGGGTGCTGTGCGCCTCGGTCGAAATCGAGCCGAGCGACATGGCCCCGGTGGCGAAACGCTTGACGATCTCCTTGGCCGGCTCGACTTCCTTAAGGGGCACGACCGGGCCCGCCGACTTGATCTCGAACATTCCACGCAGCGTCATGTGACGTTGCGTCTGGTCGTTGATGATCTTGGCGTACTCCTTGTACGTATCGTATTTTCCGGAACGCGTTGAATGCTGAAGCTTGGCAATCGCATCCGGCGTCCACATGTGATCTTCGCCGCGAACACGGTAGGCGTACTCACCGCCCGTATCCAGCATATCTTCGAGCACAGGATCATTGCCGAAGGCTTGCTTGTGCAGACGGATGGCTTCTTCCATCACCTCAAAAACGCCGATCCCCTCAACCTGTGTCGAAGTGCCGGTAAAGTACTTATCGACCAGTTTTTTCTTTAGGCCGATGACTTCAAAAATCTGCGCACCGGTATAGGACATATAGGTCGAGATGCCCATCTTGGACATGACCTTCAGCAGCCCTTTACCGACCCCCTTGACGAAATGCTTGACGACTTTCTCGCGCTCTTTTTCGTCATTCCCAGCCATTTGCTGCAGGGTTTCGAGCGCCAGGTAGGGATGCACAGCTTCGGCACCATATCCGGCCAGTACCGCAAAGTGATGGGTCTCGCGCACGGACCCCGTTTCAACAACGAGACCGGCCCGGGTACGCAGCCCCTGCGTCACCAGATGCTGATGTACCGCCGAGGTTGCCAGCAGCGCCGGGATGGCGACGTTATCCCGGTTCAGCTTCCGATCAGAGACGATCAGCAGGCCACAGCCCCGGAGCACGGCATCCTCAGCTTCTGCGCACAGCGAAGCCAGACGTGCTTCGACGCCCTCATTACCCCAGGACAGCGGATAGCAGATGTCGAGTTCGGCAGAATGAAACCTATCATCCGTGTAGGTCGCGATGTTGCGCAGTTTGGCCATGTCGGCGAAGGTCAGCACGGGCTGAGAGACCTCCAGACGATAGGGCGGGTTGATCTCGTTAATGCCGAGCAGGTTGGGTTTGGGGCCGATGAAGGACACTAATGACATGACCAGTTGTTCGCGAATCGGGTCGATTGGCGGGTTGGTCACCTGCGCAAACAGTTGCCGGAAGTAATTGGACAGGGGCTTGTCTTTGTTCGACAGCACCGCCAGCGGCGAATCGTTACCCATTGAACCGGTCGCTTCCTCGCCGGTCTTGGACATCGGATCCAGAATGAACCTGATGTCTTCCTGAGTGAAGCCGAACGCCTGCTGGCGGTCAAGCAGCGACTCCGAGGACTCAGGGGCCGAAGCATTGGCAGGAACGTCCAGGCCATCTAGCTTGATATTGATCCGTGCCACCCAGTCCTGATACGGCTTTTGCCGCGACAGGGTTTCCTTCAACTCGTGGTCGTCAATGATGCGTCCCTGATCAAGGTCGATCAGGAACATTTTTCCCGGCTGTAGACGCCATTTCTTGACAATATTCTCATCGGGAATCGGCAACACGCCGGATTCCGAAGACATCACGACGAGATCGTCGTTCGTGACAAGATAACGCGCCGGACGCAAGCCGTTACGGTCAAGCGTTGCACCAATCTGGCGGCCATCGGTGAAGGCCACGGCCGCCGGGCCGTCCCACGGCTCCATCATGGCCGCATGATATTCATAGAAGGCGCGGCGCTTCTCGTCCATCAGGGTGTGCGACTCCCAGGCCTCGGGAATCAGCATCATCATGGCGTGCGCCAGCGAGTAGCCGCCCATCACTAGCAATTCAAGCGCGTTGTCGAACGAGGCGGTATCGGACTGGTTGGGATAAATCAGTGGCCAGATCTTTTCCAGATCGGCTCCCAGCAGCGGCGAAGAAGTCCCCTTTTCACGAGCCCGCATCCAGTTGTAGTTACCGCGCAGGGTATTGATCTCGCCGTTGTGCGCGATCATGCGGAACGGATGGGCAAGCGGCCAGGTCGGGAAAGTATTGGTCGAAAAACGCTGGTGCACAAGTGCCAGCGCCGAGACACAACGCGGATCCTTGAGGTCCATATAGTATTCGCCCACCTGATCGGCAAGCAGAAGCCCTTTATAAACTATCGTTCGCGCCGACATCGACGGCTGATAGAACTCCTTGCTGTGTTCAAGCCCCAGCGCCCGGATGGCATTCGCCGCCCGGCGGCGGATGACATAAAGCTTGCGTTCAAGCGCATCGGTCACCATGACATCGGCACCGCGACCAATAAAGACCTGGCGAATGATCGGCTCCCGTTCTCGAACCGTCGGCGACATGGGCATGGTGCGATCAACGGGCACATCACGCCAACCTAGTACGACCTGTCCTTCAGCCAGCACTGCCCGCTCAATTGCCTCCTGGCAAGCCAGACGCGAAGCGGATTCCTTCGGCAGGAATACCATGCCAACGCCGTAATCACCCAGTCGTGGCAGGACGACACCCTGTTTGGCCATCACGCTGCGAAGGAATTCATCGGGAATCTGAATGAGGATACCCGCGCCATCCCCCATCAGCGGATCAGCGCCAACAGCGCCCCGGTGATCCAGATTTTTCAGGATCAACAGTCCCTGCTGGATAATCGAGTGGCTCTTCTGGCCTTTGATGTGCGCCACAAAACCGACACCGCAGGCGTCGTGCTCGTTGGCCGGGTCGTATAGCCCTTGCCGCTCTGGTACAGCCGAATCCATCACGCTCGAATCCTCATAAAACAATGACAAAACATGGACTGCCACTACACCAAACGTCAAAAAAGCCGGCCTTGAGCCAGCTTATGGTTTTGATGGACGATCGATAAGTATATCCCGAAAAGACTGTCGTTCAAACCATTGAAGTCGCACCAAAAGAGTGCGTCAGCCGTGCGCTACTCAGCGCCCTGAATGATCAAGAGATTGTCCTTTTTTCAAGGCAGCCCTCATGGTAAAGTAACGCCCCAG
>JANNNT010000423.1:0-5285 GCA_031398685.1 Rhodocyclaceae bacterium
CTGGGTGCGGACAAGAACATCCCAGTGGTGATCTACTGCGGTTTTGTCAATTGCACGCGCAGCGATAACGGCGCTTTATGGGCGCGCAAGCTGGGTTACAAGCACGTCTATCGTGTTCCCGGCGGCCTGTTCGCATGGAAAGGCGCGAAATTTCCGCTTGAAGAAGTGAAATAGACCTGAATAAGGTCGTTTTTCAATCGTGTGCCAACTCCGGGGTCGTATCGGGGTGTTTGAGCGGCAAGTTATGAGCATCACCCACAAAACGCCTCACCCGGCACCCCGACGCGCAAGCAAGGCCCTGGCTGCCTTTGCTGTCGGTTCGCGGCCGAGCGTGTGCAAAATGTATTGCCCGGCAAGCAGCAGCTTCTCCATGTCGATACCGGTTTCGATGCCCAGGCCGTGCAGCAGGAAGATGACGTCCTCGGTGGCCACGTTACCCGAAGCGCCAATGGCGTACGGGCAGCCGCCGAGCCCGGCGATGGAACTGTCGAACACCGCCATGCCGAGTTCGAGCGACGCGTAGATGTTGGCGATCGCCATGCCGTAGGTGTCGTGGTAATGACCGGCGAGATTGCCGATCGGAACGTCTTGCGCACAGGCGGCGATCATGCGCTGAATCGAAGCCGGCACGCCGGCGCCGATCGTATCGCCCAGCGAGATTTCATGGCAGCCCATTTCGTACAGCTTCCTGGCCACCCACGCCGTGTTTTCCGGATTAACCGCGCCTTCATAGGGGCAAGCGACGACGCAGGAAACGTAGCCGCGCACCCTGATCTCAAGCGTTCTGGCCGCATCGACCACGGCTTCGAAACGCTTCAGGCTCTCGGCGATACTGCAGTTGATGTTCTTCTGCGAAAAAGTCTCGGAGGCGGCGCCGAAAACGGCGACTTCCGTCGCCCCGGCGTCTGCCGCGGCATAGAACCCTTTCAGGTTGGGCGTCAGCACCGCATAGGCCACGCCCGGTTTGCGGCGCGAACTGGACAGCACGGCGCGCAGCACTTCGTCACTGTCAGCCATCTGTGGTATCCATCCGGCTGAAACAAAGGAGGTCGCCTCGATGGAGGAAAGACCCGCGTCAGCCAGGCGTTCAATCAGCTCGATCTTGACGGCGGCAGAAACGGTCAGCTTCTCGTTCTGCAGCCCGTCGCGCGGGCCGACTTCGACGATTTTTACGTGGGTCGGCAGCGTCATCTCGCGTCTCCGTTCATTGCTCAACCTCAAACTCGACCAGTTCATCGCCCTCGGCAACCTGTTCGCCGACCGCGTGGCGAAAACTCTTCACCGTGCCATTTTTCGGTGCGCTAATGGTGTGTTCCATCTTCATCGCTTCAAGGATCAGCAACGGCGTGCCTTTCTCGACGCTCTGTCCGGGGGCTGCGAGCAGCACGCTCACGATGCCGGGCATCGGCGCCGTGGGGCCGCCGCCGTGTGCGCCGCCGGCATCGACCAGGTGCAGCGGATCGTCAGGCTGAATGATCCAAGTGCAGCCGTTGAGGAAGACATGACGTTTCTGTTCATGTTTTTCGGTCACGGTGATAACACTGGCGACCAGCCGATGGGCATCAAGTTCGACGGCAAGTTGGCCAGGAAGCGGGTCCGGAAACTGAGCGCCGTCGAGCAAACGGCCGCGCGCCAGGACCGATTCGCCGGCCAGCGTCAAGCGCCAGCCATCGGCCTCGTAGGCGACGGCGACTTCGTGCAGATTTTCGCCGCGGCGATAGGTGACGGTGCGCCGCGACTGAATGTTCAGACGCCAGCCGTCATGCGAGCTCCATGGAGACCATGGATCGCCGGAATGGCTGGCTTTGGCCAGGGCGGCGGCTTGCTCGTGGAGCAGGTCGGCCATGGCGGCTACGAAGAAAACGGTTTTCGGCGGCTCGGCCTCGGCTGGAAAGAGGAAATCGCGGCTTCTCTCGATCAGGTCGGTGTCGAGATCGGCGTGGGCAAAGGCCGGGCAGGCGACCAGGCGCGACAGGAATTCGACATTGGTCGTGACGCCGACGATGCGGTAAGCGGCCAGCGCCTGTCGCATGCGCGACAATACGGCGTCGCGCACGTTGCCGCCCTCGCCGCCTTTGCCAGCTTCCCACACGATCAGCTTGGCGATCATCGGGTCATAGAAAGACGTGATTTCGTCGCCCTGCTCGACGCCGGTATCGACGCGAAGGTTAAGGCTTTCGGCCGGCGCCACCATATGGAGCAGGTGGCCGGTTGAAGGCAGGAAACCCTTGTCGGCGTCCTCGGCGTAGATGCGCGCTTCGAGCGCATGACCACGGATTTCCAGCTGATCCTGCCGCAGCGGCAGCGGTTCGCCGCAGGCCACGCGCAGTTGCCACTCGACAAGATCCAGCCCGGTGATCATTTCGGTCACCGGGTGTTCGACCTGCAGGCGGGTATTCATCTCCATGAAATAGAAGGCGCCGTCCTGAGCAAAGGTATCGCCGGTAATGAACTCGACCGTGCCGGCGCCAACATAGCCAACGGCCCTCGCCGCGTCGACAGCGGCTTGGCCCATCGCGGTGCGGCGCTCAACCGTCATGCCCGGCGCCGGAGCTTCTTCGACAACCTTCTGGTGGCGTCGCTGCACCGAACAGTCGCGTTCGAAGAGATGGACGCAGTTGCCTTGCGTGTCGGCAAAGACCTGGAATTCGATGTGCCGTGAACGGGCCAGATACTTCTCGATCAGGACGTGTTCGGAGCCGAACGAGGAAACCGCCTCACGCCGGCACGAGGCGAGCGCCGCGACAAAGTCCTCACTCTTTTCGACCAGGCGCATGCCTTTACCGCCACCGCCGGCCGACGCCTTGATCAGGGCCGGGTAGCCAATAGCGTCGGCCTGCGCGTGCAGAAAGGCGGCCGTCTGGTTGTCACCGTGATAGCCGGGGATCAGCGGCACATTCGCTGCACCCATGATCCTCTTCGCCGCCGATTTCGAACCCATGGAGCGGATCGCATCGGACGGCGGGCCGATGAAAACAACACCGGCAGCGGCGCAGGCGTCGGCGAACCGGTCGTTCTCGGAAAGAAAGCCGTAGCCCGGATGCACGGCCTGCGCGCCGGTGCGTCTGGCCGCGTTGAGGATGCGCTCAGCAACAAGGTAGGACTCGCGCGCAGCGGCCGGGCCGATGCACACGGCCTCGTCGGCCAGACGCACGTGGCGTGCGTTGGCGTCGGCCTCGGAGTAAACGGCAACGGTGTGGATGCCCATGCGCCGCGCCGTCTTGATCACGCGACAGGCGATCTCGCCACGGTTGGCAATAAGGACTTTATTGAACACTCGAGCTCCTTCAACACGGATGCACAGAGATCACAGAGCCAAAGAACACGAAAGCTCCGAGTTCTCGGAGCGGAGAAGTTCCTTACATCCTGAACACCCCGAACTTGGTTTCTTCCACGGGTGCGTTCAGCGCAGCGGATAGCCCCAGCCCAAGCACCCGCCGCGTATCCACCGGATCGATCACTCCGTCGTCCCACAACCGGGCGCTGGCGTAATAGGGGTGGCCCTGCGCTTCGTACTGTTCGCGGATGGGCGCCTTGAAGGCCGCCTCCTCCTCGACGCTCCACGTCTTGCCGGCCGCCTCGATCCCTTCGCGCTTGACCGTGGCGAGCACGCTGGCCGCCTGTTCGCCGCCCATCACCGAGATGCGCGCGTTGGGCCACATCCACAGGAAGCGCGGCGAATAGGCGCGGCCGCACATGCCGTAGTTGCCGGCGCCGAACGAGCCGCCGATGACCACGGTGAATTTCGGCACCCGGGCACAGGCAACTGCCGTCACCATCTTAGCGCCGTCGCGCGCAATGCCGCCGTTTTCGTATTTTCGGCCAACCATGAAGCCGGTGATGTTCTGCAGGAATACCAGTGGAATGCCGCGCTGTGCGCACAGCTCGACGAAGTGCGCGGCTTTCAGCGCCGATTCGGAGAATAGAATTCCGTTGTTGGCGACAATGCCGACCGGGTAGCCCCAGAGATGCGCGAAACCGCAGACGAGGGTTGTCCCGTAACGCGCCTTGAATTCATCGAAATCGGAGCCATCGACGATGCGGGCAATGATTTCGCGCACGTCGTAGGGCTTCCTGGTGTCGGCCGGAATGACGCCGTACAGTTCATCGGCCGGATAGAGCGGCGCACAAGGCTCGACCAGGCTTACCGACGGGTGCTTCTGCCAGTTGAGGTTGGCGACGATGCGACGGGCGATCGCCAGCGCGTGCACGTCGTTCTCGGCCAGGTGGTCGACGACGCCGGAGAGGCGCGTATGCACGTCGGCACCACCGAGGTCTTCCGCGCTGAACACTTCGCCGGTCGCGGCTTTCACCAGCGGCGGGCCGCCGAGGAAAATGGTGCCCTGATCCTTGACGATGATCGACTCGTCGGACATCGCCGGCATGTAGGCGCCGCCCGCAGTACACGAACCCATTACGGCGGCGATCTGCGGAATGCCCTGCGCCGAGAGATTGGCCTGGTTGAAGAAGATGCGACCGAAGTGCTCCTTGTCGGGAAAGACTTCATCCTGCATGGGCAGAAAGGCGCCGCCCGAGTCCACCAGATAGATGCACGGCAGATGGTTTTCGGCGGCAATTTCCTGCGCGCGCAGGTGTTTTTTTACGGTCATCGGATAATAGGTGCCGCCCTTCACCGTCGCGTCGTTGGCCACGATCACGCACTCGATGCCACTTACCCGGCCAATACCGGTGATCAGCGACGCGGCCGGCACCTCGTATAAATTCGCTCCGCCGTACATGCCGTAGGCCGCGAGTTGCGACAGTTCGAGAAACGGCGAACCCGGATCGATCAGCGCATTGATCCGTTCGCGCGGCAGCAGCTTGCCACGTGCGCTGTGCTTCTGGCGCGCGGCTTCGGGGCCGCCGAGCGCAATTCTTTCGATCGTCTGGCGCAAGTCGGCAACGACCTTGCGCATGGCCGCGGCGTTGGCCTGAAAATCAGTATGGCCGGGATTGAGCCGAGTGGGCAGAACGGGCATCAGGAACCCCCGGCTTCGAACCACTGCTCAAGTTGCCGCAGCGGAGGTAAACGATGCGCGCTCATTCAGTCCGCCGCGATCGCGCGGCTGATCACCAGCCGCTGAATGTCGTTGGCGCCTTCATAAATCTGACAGACGCGCACATCGCGATAAATCCGCTCGACCGGAAAATCGCTGACGTAGCCGTAGCCGCCGTGAATCTGAATCGCGTCGGAGCAGACTTTCTCGGCCATCTCAGAGGCGAACATCTTGGCCATCGACGCTTCCTTCAGACAGGGCTTGCCGGCGTCTTTCAGCAGCGCGGCG
>JANNNT010000546.1:0-3677 GCA_031398685.1 Rhodocyclaceae bacterium
AATTTATCCTGATTGGCGGCGACGCGAGCATCGGTCACTTTTTTTATCCGCATCCGGTTCCGGTCACCGAGCAGCAGAAGCACTCCGCCTATCCGGGGTGTTACGCCCTGTCCAAGGTGCTGGAAGAAGTCATGCTCGAGCAATACGGCATTCAGTACGACTTCAACGGCTGTTGCCTGCGCGCGCCATGGATCATGGCGAAGGATGATTTCAAATACCAGCTTTCGTTCGCTGAGGATGTTTTTGGCGGACCCCGCTGGCGTGATCTGGTCAGCATGGAAAAAGCAGACGACTACGTGCGCACGCAAACCATTCCGGTCATGCTCGACCACGCGGGACAGCCGGCCAAACGAAACTTCGTGCATGTCGAAGACCTGGTGAGCGCCATTCTACTGGCCCTTGATCAGCCTCGTGCCCGGCGGCAGACGTTCAACATTTGCATGGACGAGCCGGTGGATTACGGCAAATTGGGCGACTATCTCGCGGCCAGCCGGGGCTTGCCCACGGTGGGCATTCCGACGCCCTACCATTCAACGTGGCTGGACAACACCAAAGCCAAGTTCCTCCTGGGCTGGCGGCCAGAATACGACCTGCAGAAAATGACCGACTCGGCCTGGGACTACGCGCGTGAGCCGGACGACCCCCGGATTGTCTGGTATCCCGGATAAGCGCCGACCGACTGATAAAATTGGCCCTTTCACCGTCTTCCAGGACTCACGCAATGCATGCCTCAAGCCGCAACACCTTTGGTACGCCGCTCAGCCCGTCGGCGACGCGCGTCATGCTGCTCGGCGCCGGCGAATTGGGCAAGGAAGTGATCATCGCCTTGCAGCGTCTAGGTATCGAGACGATCGCCGTCGATCGCTACGCCGATGCCCCCGGAATGCAGGTCGCCCATCGTTCGCATGTGCTGACGATGACCGACGGCCCGGCGCTTCGCGCCATCATCGAGCAGGAGCGGCCGCATCTGGTGGTGCCGGAAATCGAGGCGATTGCCACCGACATGCTGCTCGAAATCGAGCGCGAAGGCCTCGTCGAAATCATTCCGACGGCGCGCGCGGTGTGCCTGACGATGAACCGCGAGGGTATCCGCCGGCTGGTCGCCGAGGAGCTCGGGCTGCCGACTTCGCCTTACGCCTTTACCGATTCGCTGGCCGGCTTG
This sequence comes from Rhodocyclaceae bacterium, assembly GCA_031398685.1. Taxonomy (GTDB): domain Bacteria; phylum Pseudomonadota; class Gammaproteobacteria; order Burkholderiales; family Rhodocyclaceae; genus Propionivibrio. The sequence continues at coordinate 1,163 of JANNNT010000546.1, forward strand.
CAGGCCGCCATTGACGATGGCAAAGGCGGTGGCATCGGCTACCCCTGTCTGGTCAAACCAACGATGTCGTCATCCGGCAAGGGACAGTCCCTGCTGCACGGCCCGGACGATGTGGCCAGGGCATGGGACTACGCGATGCAGGGCGGGCGTGTCAGCCAGAGCCGCATCATTGTCGAAGGCTTCGTGGATTTCGAATACGAGATCACCTTGCTGACCGTACGCGCCATCGGCACCAGCGGCGAAGTGGAGACTTACTTTTGCGAGCCGGTCGGGCATCTGCAGGTCAACGGCGACTACGTTGAATCCTGGCAGCCGCAGGCGATGAGCGAAGTCGCCCTGGAAAAATCGCGCGCCATTGCCGAAGCCGTGACCGGGAGTCTCGGCGGTCGTGGTTTGTTCGGCGTTGAACTCTTCATCAGGGGTGATCAGGTGTGGTTCTCGGAAGTCAGCCCACGCCCGCACGATACGGGCCTGGTAACGCTGGCGTCACAGCGTTTCTCCGAATTCGAACTGCACGCGCGCGCCATTCTCGGTTTGCCGGTCGACGTTTCTCTGCGTGCGCCGGGGGCCTCGGCCGTGATCTACGGCGGCCTGGATGCCAAGGGGATCGCCTTTGCAGGCGTGGCCGATGCACTGAGCGTTCCGGGCAGCGATCTGCGCCTGTTCGGTAAGCCGGAGAGCTTCAAGAAGCGGCGCATGGGCGTGGCCGTGGCCACCGGCGGCACTACGGATCAAGCGCGCCGCCGCGCCAAACTTGCCGCCAGCAAGGTCAAACCGGTCGTTGCCAAGGAGTGAGCCGGCGTTTTGACTTCTTGCGCGGGCATTCATCGTTTGCGTTCAGTTTTTCTGCGACGGATCGGTCACGAAACCGATGCGGGAGAGTCCGTGGCGACCCGCTTCGCTCATCACCTGGGCGATTTTTTCGTAGGCTGTCGTGCGCTCGGCGCGGATGTGCAATTCCGGTTGTGGCCGTAACGCGCCGGCCGCCTTCAGGCGTTCGCTGAACTGCGTCGCATCGACGCCTTCGCCGTTCCAGAACAACTGGCCGTTGCCATCGATGGCCACCTGCGCGTTATCCGGTTTGGTCTGGTTGACTGATGAAGAGGCCCTCGGCAGGTCGACCTTGACGGCATGCGTGAGCAGCGGTGCCGTGACCATGAAGATGATGAGCAATACCAGCATCACGTCGATCAGCGGCACCATATTGATTTCGGCAAGCGGCTCGTTGTCGTCGCTGCCATCCATGCTTGCAAAGGCCATGTTCAGGCTCCCCGAAGATTCGCCTCAAGGGCGGCAAGGCTCTGGGCACGGGCCATGGCGATCACCTTTTCGCTGGTGGCACGGGCGTCGGTCAGCATCGGCGAGGTCTTGATGCCGGTGGCGAGAAAGGCGAACACATCGTAGGCGAAGGCATTGAGGCGTGCGAGGGTGTTGCGGTTGGTGCGGGCAAAAGCGTTGTAGGCGATGGTGGCGGGAATCGCCACGGCGAGTCCGATGGCGGTCATGATCAGCGCCTCGCCGACCGGTCCGGCAACCTTGTCGAGCGAGCCCTGGCCGGACATGCCGATGGCCAGCAACGCGTGATAGATGCCCCAGACGGTGCCGAACAGCCCGACGAACGGTGCCGACGAAGCAACGGTGGCGAGGTAGGTCTGGCCGAATTCAAGCTGGCTGCGATCTTCGTCGATGGCACGTTTGAGCGCGCGCGTCAGCAGCTCATCGGGTGCGCTGGCATCGATCAGGCCGTTACACTCGTAATCACTTTGGCAGCGTTTGTGCTGTTCGATGGCCGTAAACCCGTGATGCACGAGGTGCGAGAACGGCTCCGGGGTGCCGTTTTCACGAATGCGCGAAGCAACGGCTTCCAGGTTGGGCGCGGCCCAGAACGCGTCCAGGAAGGCCGCGCTCCGGCGCCGCATGCGGACGACCCGGCTGCCCTTGGTGAAGATCAGATACCAGGTGCCGATCGAGGCCAGCAGCATCAGCGCGAGTACGAAACGAGCGACGCCATCGGCGTTACTCAGAAAATGGGCAAAGCCCATGGGGTTTTCCATATCAACCTCTCAAATTAAATACGACGGGAACCAGTACCCAGGCGCCGATGGCCTCTTCGCCGCGCCGGGCGGGAATGAATTTCCAGCGCCAGACGGCATCCTGTGCAGCCTGATCGAGGCGCGGCCAGCCGCTGCCGTTCCTGAGCTCGATCTGTCCGGGGCGGCCATCGGGCTCGATGAAGACGCGCAGGACGACCTTGCCGTCCTCGTTCATGCGGCGTGAAAGCGCCGGGTAAACCGGTGCCGGGTTGCGCAGGTAATCGGCATCGAAGCGCGGCTGCGTCTGCGTCTGAGTCTGGGGCTCCGTAGCGGACGCTGCGCTTGCGCTTGGCGGCGGAGCGGACGGCGCCGGCGCTGCCTCCTTGTTCGACGGAGCTGGCGAAGCAAGGCCTGTCGCGTCGTTCGGCGTGGTGAGTATCGGGGTCTGCGCCGGAGCTGCGGGTTTTGGAAATGGCGCAGGC
>JANNNT010000575.1:0-1500 GCA_031398685.1 Rhodocyclaceae bacterium
CACGAATCGGGACCGTTGGGCGCTGGGCAAGCTGACGCCAACACGCGGTTGCAAAATGGTATAGCCCTCAGTGACGCGCCGCCGCCGAGGATTAAATACGGGTCGGTTCAGCGTGTGGGCCATTGCGCCGACCATTTCACGCGCCGCATCGCGTGGTAGTTGGGTATCGGTGTCCAGCGTGATGACATACCGCACGGCGGGCAACACCGCCGTATCGCCTACGATTTCGACAAAGCGGCCGGTCGCTCCGCGCAAGAACGCATTGAGGTCCGCGAGCTTGCCGCGCTTGCGCTCGTAACCCATCCAGATTCCTTCTTGGGCGTTCCACCTGCGCTGACGGTGAAAGAGGAAGAAGATGTCCGTGCGAGCCGGCTGGTACTTTTCATTGAGGCGGTCGATGCCTTCCCGCGCCTGCCGCACCAATTCCTCGTCGCCGGGCATCGTCTCCTGCGTGGTGTCCTCGAAGTCCGTGAGCAAGGCAAAATGCAGGCAGTCGTCTCGGTTCGCCAAGTAGCGCACTTCGATCCCTTCCAGCAAATGCTCGATGCCGGCGGCGCTGGACAGCATCGTCGGCACGACCACCAGCGTGCGATGCTTGGGCGGTATGCCGTGGCGAAAGTCCATCCGCGGCAGCGGCTGCGCGCTGAGCAGTAGCGTGGCCAGCCAGTTGACGACCCCCACTCCAAAATGCACGGCACACATCAGCAAGGGCAAGGTCAGCAGCAGCAGGGAGAAGAGTCCCGCACCGTGCTGCTGGGCCCACATCCAGAACGCCCCCGTGGTGGCCAGCGTGACGAGCAGAACAAAAAACAGGTAACAGACCAGCGGATAACGGCGGCGAAGTTTGTCCAACACGACCGATGGGGACAGCCGCATTTCGGCCACGCGTTCCAGCGCCGGCCGGCCGCGATCGACCAGGTAGTAACCCACGTGCGCGGCGCGATCGTGCGGCTTGTCCGCCGCTTCGTTCTCCGCGAGCTGCACGGCCTTGCGCGCCACGGCGTACTCGGACAAATGGCTCCGTCGAGCGATGCCTTCGACCGCATGGCGATACCGATCGCGCGTGGCAAAATCCATCTGGGCATAAACGCCCGCGGGATCACTCGCGAGAGTCAGCTCAACCAGGCTTTGCTGGGCAACGAACTTGCGCCAATCGTTGGAACTGAGAAACCGGAGACTGGTAATACTGTTGCCGATCGAGATTTGATCGGCGGCCTGAGCCTGCCCTTCGGCCACCACCAATTGCTCGACCGTCAGTCCTTGATCCGCCAGCCGATGTTCCAGCCAACTGCTGGCAAAGGCAAAATTGGGGTTCTGTCCTTGCAGGTGGCGAGTGAACTCCGCCAGGAACGCGCCAGAAATTGGCGGGTTGGCGCGCGCCATGTCCGCGAGCACCAGGATCAGATCCGTGGGCTTCTGCTCGACAACGCGGACCATCTGCTCGGCCCAATCGACGGCCAGATCCCGATCACAACGCGCGGCCGCGATCCGCACCGCGAC